>NZ_JAMYXC010000131.1 GCF_024159025.1 Limimaricola litoreus | reverse complement strand
CAGCTGGCGCCGGTGGCCCCCGAAACGCCGCAGGCCCGCCCCGAGGCCTGGCCCTCCGTGCCGCGCGAGGAAGTCACGCCCGATCTGCTGCGCGACTGGCAGCCGGCCGCCGCCGCCCCGGCCACGCCGATGCCGCAGACCACCACCCCGGTCGCCACGGGGGAGATCCCCTTCGCCTGCCTGCGCCAGCGGCAGATCGATTTCGAGGCCGCATCGGTCGTCGATGCCGCCTGCCTCGACGGCTACCCGGTTCTGGCGCGCAGCTTTCCGGGCGACTGCGCGGTGAGCGCGGCCGATGGCGGCGCGATCTCCGGCTATGACACGCAGTGCCTGCGCGGGCGCGGCTACAGAGTTGCCGTCCGGTAAAACGGTCGTGCAGGGATGCGGCTCTTGCCCCAGATGCCGCATCCCCATCGGGGGCGGGGGATCCAGATCCTCCGCCCTCTTTTGGTATCCGCGCCGGCCGCCGGGCTTGATCGCGGCGCCGCCCCGGGCCAGAAGCCGGGCATGCCACCCGATTTTTCACACGAGACCGCCGCCCGCGACCTCGGGCTCATCCGCATCTGCGGCGTTGACGAGGTCGGGCGCGGTCCGCTCGCCGGACCGGTCACCGCCGCGGCGGTGATTCTCGACCCCCTCTGCATCCCCGAGGGGCTCGATGATTCGAAACGCCTGACGCAGCGGCGCCGCACCGCGCTGGCCGCCGAGATCGCGCGCACGGCCGAGGTTTCGATCGCCCATGCCAGCGTCGCCGAAATCGAGGACCACAACATCCTGCGTGCCGCGCATCTCGCGATGATCCGCGCCATCGCCGGGCTGAGCCTGCCGCCCTGCCACGTGCTGGTCGATGGCAACATGGTGCCGCGCGGGCTCGACCGCCCTTGCGAGACGCTGGTGGGCGGCGACGGGCGCTCGCTCAGCATCGCCGCCGCCTCGATCATCGCCAAGGTGGAGCGCGACAGGATCATGGCCGATCTGGCCCGCGCCCATCCCGGCTATGGCTGGGAGCGCAACGCGGGCTATGGCACGGCCCAGCACAAGGCGGCGCTGCAGGAGCTGGGGGTTACACCTCATCATAGGCGCAAGTTCAGGCCTATCCACAACATCTTGTATCAAGGCGCAATCGCAAGCGACTGATTCGAAAAAGATTTTGACACCGACTCACCTCTGACTCATATTTATCCACAACCACGAAGCGGGCGACCGCCGCGGATCAGAGGCGTTTTTCATGACCACGAAGACGAAAAGCCGGGGGGCGGGAACGCTTCCCCTCAACAACGTTTTGGCGGGCGACTGCGTGGCGCAGATGCGCAAGCTGCCGGACGAGAGCGTCGATCTGGTCTTTGCCGACCCGCCCTACAACCTGCAGCTTCGCGGCGATCTCATGCGCCCCGACAATTCCCGCGTCGATGCGGTCGATGACGACTGGGACAGCTTCGCCAGCTTCAAGACCTATGACGCCTTCACCCGCGCCTGGCTTCGCCAAGCCCGCCGCATCCTCAAGCCGCATGGCGCGATCTGGGTGATCGGCTCTTATCACAACGTGTTCCGCCTCGGCGCCGAACTGCAGAATCAGGGCTTCTGGATTCTCAACGACGTGGTCTGGCGCAAATCCAACCCGATGCCGAACTTCCGCGGCAAGCGGCTGACCAACGCGCATGAGACGCTAATCTGGGCCTCGAAATCCGAAGGCGCGAAATACACCTTCAACTACGAGGCGCTGAAGGCGCTGAACGAAGGCGTGCAGATGCGCTCGGACTGGGTGCTGCCGATCTGCACCGGGCACGAGCGCTTGAAGGACGAGAGCGGCCAGAAGGCGCATCCGACGCAAAAGCCCGAATCGCTGCTGCACCGGGTGATCCTCGGCACCACCAACCCCGGCGATGTGATCCTCGATCCGTTCTTCGGCACCGGCACCACCGGCGCGGTGGCCAAGGCAATGGGCCGCGATTTCATCGGCATCGAGCGCGAGGCCGACTACCGCAAGGTCGCCAAGGCGCGAATCGCGCAGGTGCGCCCCTACGATTCGGACGCGCTGCAGGTCTCGACCTCAAAACGCGCCGAGCCGCGCGTCGCCTTCGGCGTTCTGGTCGAGCGGGGTATGCTGCGCCCGGGCGAGGTGCTGCATAGCCTGGGTGGCCGCCACAAGGCGCGGGTGCGCGCCGACGGCACGCTGGTCTGTTCCGAGGCCAAGGGCTCGATCCATCAGGTCGGCGCCCAGCTCGAGGGCGCGCCGTCGTGCAATGGCTGGACCTACTGGCACTTCAAGCGCGACGGCATGACCGTGCCGATCGACCTGCTGCGCCAGCAGGTGCGCGCCGAGATGGCCGAGGGCTAGGCCCCGCGGGGCCTGGGCAGCTCGCCGCGCTTGTACGGTCCCCAATCCGAAATCTCGGGGTAGAACTGCCGCCGCCACGCGCGCACGCGGGGGTTCATCATCCGCCGCCACAGGGGCGGGATCAGCGCCGCCACCCCCATGATCGGATAGCCCTGCGGCAGCTGCGGCGCCTCTTCGGGCGGGTAGGTCTGCAGCAGCGGATAGCGGCGGTCAGGCTTGTAGTGATGGTCCGAATGGCGCTGCAGGTTGATCAGCAGCCGGTTCGAGGCGCGGTGCTCGGCGTTCCAGGAATGGCGCGGGCGCACCGGCTCGTAACGGCCATCGCCCAGATGCTTCCGCGTCAGCCCGTAATGCTCGATGTAATTGACGAGCTCCAGCTGCCAGATCGCGACGAAGGCCTGCAGCGCGAAGAGCGCCAGCCCCTCGATCCCGCCAAGTGCCAGTGCCAGCGCCAGCATCCCCGCCTGCAGCGCGGCGTAGCGCCAGAAGGGATTCGCGCGGCTTTTCATCCCCAGCCCCTTGCGCGCCAGCATCCGCGCCTCGGCCCGCCATGCGTCGCGGGGCATCCGCCACAGCACGCGAAAGAAGTGCCGGTGAAACCCCTCGTTGTAGCGCGCCGTCACCACGTCGGCGGGGGTGCCGACATGCAGGTGATGCACTCGCAGGTGATGCGAGCGGAAGGGCGACCAGAGCACCATGGCCAGCAGGATGTCGCCCAGCCAGCGCTCGACCCGGTCCCGCTGGTGCAGGAGTTCATGCGCATAGACGATGCCGACCGCGCCCGAGATTACGCCCTGACCCACGAAAAGGCCGATCTTCTCCCAGCCGCCCAGATGCCCCGCGCGGGTGGCGTAGAAGACGAGGCCGAAGGTCATGGCCGCCTGCGCAGGCACCCAGATCATGGTCAGCAGGCTGTGCCAGAACAGCGCCTCCTCGGGCGTGTCGGGGTCGGGGTTCGATCGGTCGAGCCCGCCGACGAGATCGAGGATGTCGAACAGCAGCCAGGCAAAGGCGGGCAGCAGGAGCACCCACCAGCCGCCCATTTGGGCCGCGAACGCCGCCAGAGGCAGCGTCAGCAGCGACACCCAGTAGGGCAGGGCGGCAAGAAGGGACGCGCGGGTGGCGGGGAGGGTGCTCATGCGCGAAGTCTAGCCAGCCGCTCTCGCCCGCTCAACGAGGAGATGCGGCGCCGCGACGTCGTGCACCTTGCGCATCGCCGTGGGCAGGGTGCCGGGGCGGAACTCGGAGGCTGGCACGAAATGCCCGCGTTCGGGGTTCGAGGGCGGCAGATCGGCGACCATGACGGTCAGCGTCAGCCGGAAATGGGTGAAGACATGCTCTGCTTCGCCCACCGCGCGCCAATCGGCGGGCGCAGGGGGCAGGGGGGCCGGTGCGTCGCTCCACTCCGAGCCGGGAAAGCCCAGCATCCCGCCCAGGAGCCCCTTTTCGGGCCGGGTCTCCACCAGCCAGGCGCCGTCGTCCCGCCGTCCGACATAGGCGTAGCCGCGACGATGCGGCTTGGCCTTCTTCGGCGCCTTTACCGGGCGCTGGGCTTCGGTGCCGTTCTGGCGGGCAAGGCAGGGATCGCGCAAAGGACAGATGCCGCAGGCGGGGCTTTTCGGCGTGCAGATCGTGGCGCCGAGATCCATCACCGCCTGCGCGTGATCGCCGGGGCGGGCGTGGGAGGTCAGCCGCGCGGCATGGGCCGTGAGCTCGGGCTTGGCGGCGGGCAGCGGGGTGTCCACGTCGAAAAGGCGCGACATCACCCGCTCGACATTGCCATCGACCACCGTCTCGGGCCGGTCGAAGGCGATCGCGGCCACGGCGGCGGCGGTGTAGGGGCCGATGCCGGGCAGGGCGATCAGCGCGTCATGCGTGTCGGGAAAGCGCCCGCCGTGATCGGCGACGATCGCGCGCGCGCATTTGAGCAGGTTGCGGGCGCGGGCGTAGTAGCCCAGTCCCGCCCATTCGGCCATGACATCGGCGTCCGGCGCGGCGGCCAGATCGGCGACGGTGGGCCAGAGCGCGGTGAATCGTTCGTGATATTTCCGCACGGCGGCCACGGTGGTCTGCTGCAGCATCACCTCCGACAGCCAGACACGGTAGGGATCGGGGCGGATGCCCGCCGCGCGTTCGGCCGGGCCGGTGCGCCACGGCATGGTCCGGGCATGACGGTCGTACCACGCCAGAAGCGCTTCGGTGATTTCGGTTTCCTGCACGTCGTCCCCTCTGGCCCGGCCCCCCTCCCATCTAGTAGGGTGGGTGCTGTCATGAAACAGCGACGCCACTCCTCCACACGCGGTTTTGCGCAGGCCTCCGGCCTGCTGCAGTCGCGCATCCGCGGCGCCTCCGAAGCGCGGGGATTCGCGGTGACGCGTCTGCTCACCCATTGGGCCGAGATCGTGGGCGAAGACACGGCCCGGATTGCGCAGCCGGTGAAGGTCGGCTACGGGCGCGACGGGCTTGGCGCGACGCTGACGCTGCTGACCACGGGCGCGCAGGCGCCGATGCTGTCGATGCAGGCCGAGGCGATCCGCGAGCGGGTCAACGCCTGCTACGGCTACCGCGCGATTTCCAAGGTGCGCATCACCCAGACCGCGCCGACGGGATTCGCCGAGGGGCAGGCGGCCTTCGCCCCCGCCCCGAAACCGGCCCCCGCCCGGCCCGACCCGCAAGTGAGGGCGCAGGCGGCGAAGACCGCCGAAGGGGTCGGGGACACGGAATTGCGACTTGCGCTCGAGGCCTTGGCTGCCAATGTCCTGTCCAAACGACGGAATTGAAGGCAGACCACTGATGAAACTCGCAAGCTCCACCATCGCCCTGACCGCCGCGCTGGGCTGGATGGCCCTCGCGGCCCCGCTCTCGGCGCAGGAGGCCACCGAGGTCGAAGCCGAGACCGCGGTCGAGACGGAAACCGAAATCGAAGCGGAGGCCGGGACCGAGGTGGAAGCCGAAGCGGAGATGGAGGCCGAGGCGGAAACCGAGGTCGAAACTGCGACGGAGACCGCCCCCGCCGAGGAGGGCATCGTCGAGATGGCGCAGGGTGCCGAGGACGCGCCGGTCACGGTGATGGAATACGCCTCCTACACCTGCCCGCATTGCGCCAACTGGCACGAGGAGAGCTATCCGCAGCTCAAGGACTACATCGACGAGGGCAAGGTGCGCTTCGTCTACCGCGAGGTCTATTTCGACCGGCCCGGCCTCTGGGCCTCGATGATCGCGCGCTGCGGCGGCGAGCAGAAATTCTTCGGTGTCTCGGACATGCTCTACGAGCAGCAGCGCGACTGGGCCGCTGGCGGCGATCCGGCGGCGATCGCGACCAAGCTGCGCGAGATCGGCCTCAAGGCCGGGCTGGAAGAGGCGCAGCTCGAAGCCTGCCTGACCGATGGCGACAAGGCGCAGGAACTGGTGAACTGGTTCGAGCAGAACGCCGAGGAGGACGGGATCAACTCCACCCCGACCTTCCTGATCAACGGCGAGAAGTATGCGAACATGGCCTGGCCCGACATGGCCGAGATCATCGACGGGCTTATCGAGGAGTAAGCCCCAGCCGGTCCAGAGCGGCGTCGAGCGGGGCCACGTCGCCCCATTCGAGCCGCACCGGCAGGGTCAGCACCTTGGATCTGAAGGACGCGGGCAGGCGCACCGCGTCCTTTTCCGTTGTCACCAGCTGCGCGGGCAGAGCGCGCGCCTCCTGCTCCAGCCGTGTCATAAGCGCGGGCGTCAGCGGCTGGTGATCGCCCAAGGGCTCGGCCCGGCGCAGATCGGCGCCAAGACCCTTGAGCGTGGCGAAGAATTTCTCCGGATGGCCGATCCCCGCAAAGGCCAGCACCGGCATCCGCTCCCAGACCATGCCCGTCATCAGCGGCGCGAGCCGCCCGGACAGATGCGGCAATCCGCCCAGCGCAGCCCCCCAGCGGGCCCTGAAGCGGCGCTGCTGCTCTTCCCCGCCGATCGACAGCACCATGTCGGCGCGCGCGAGCCCTTCCTCCACCGGTTCGCGCAGCGGTCCCGCCGGGATCACGCGCCCGTTGCCGAAGCCGCGGGCGGCGTCGACCACCACGATCGAGAGATCCTTGTCCAGCGCCGGGTTCTGGAAGCCGTCGTCGAGGATGATCGCCTGCGCCCCGGCTTCGACCGCCGCCCGCGCCCCCGCCGCCCGGTCGCGCGCGACCCAGACCGGCCCGAAGGC
>NZ_JAMYXC010000212.1 GCF_024159025.1 Limimaricola litoreus | reverse complement strand
AGATCCGACAGCACCTGCGCCTCCTCGTTGCCCGTCGCGGGCGTCGTCGCGGCGCGGCTCTCGGCGCGGAAGATGCCGATGCTGGTGAGCAGCTGGCGCTCGATGCAGGCGGTGTCGCCGCCGCAGGCCTGGCGCCGTTCGAGCTGGATGTCGGCAATGCGCCGCGCCTCGCTTTCGCCGACCCGTGCGGCGAGCTCCTCGTAAACGCCGACCATGCGCAGTTCGAGATCGGCGAGACCGGGGTCGGCACAGATCGCCCGCTCGGTCGCGGTGCGCGCCTCGCCGCAGTCGAAGGAGGGCTGCGCCTGCGCGAGGCTCGACGACAGCACCATGGCCGGGGCCAGCGCCGCGAGAAACAGGGGAAGCCGGTGGGCTGTGGTCATGGTCGTGCTCCTTGCTGCATCCTTGCTGCCTCAAGCCCCGTTGCCCATCCGCTGTTCCCGCCGGCCCCGATTGCTGCGCAGCAGCGCGGGTGGCATAGTCCTGCCAGCCGCATGACGAACAGGACGACAATGCCCCCCAAATTCGGGACAAGCGGTCTGCGCGGTCTGGTGACCGAGCTGACCGACACGCTGGTCCATGCCCATATCCGGGCCTTTCTCGCCGCCTGTCCGCATGGCGGCACTGTGCATGTCGGGCGCGACCTGCGCGACAGCTCGCCGCGGATCGCCGCCACCGTGATCGACGCCATCCGCGGCGCCGGGCTCGGCGCGGTCGATTGCGGCGCGGTGCCGACCCCGGCGCTGGCGCTGTCGGCCATGGCGCGCGGCCATGCGGCGGTGATGGTCACCGGAAGCCACATCCCCGCCGACCGCAACGGGCTCAAGTTCTACCTGCCCGGCGGCGAGATCGCCAAGAGCGACGAGAGGGCGATCCTCGATGCGCTCCGCACGGGCGGCGCGCCCGACGCGGCCCAAGGTCCGCTCGAACAGGACCCGGATTGCGCCGCGCGCTACGTCGCGCGCTACGTCGAAGGCTTCGGCGCAACGGCGCTCTCGGGGCTCAGGATCGGCGTCTACGAGCACAGCAGCGTCGCGCGCGACACGCTGGGCGAGATCGTCGAGGGGCTGGGGGCCACGGCCGTGCGCATCGCGCGCTCCGACAGCTTCATCCCCGTCGACACCGAGGCCGTCGACCCCGCGACCCGCGCGGCGCTGGCGGGCTGGGCCGATGAGCACGCGCTCGATGCGATCATCTCGACCGATGGCGATGCCGACCGACCCATGGTGGCCGATGCGCGGGGCGCGATGATTCCCGGCGACGTGCTCGGACCGCTGACCGCGCGGCTTTTGGGCGCGCGGATCGTGGTGACGCCGGTCTCCTCCAACACGCTGATCGACCGGCTGGAGGGGGTCGAGGTCCGGCGCACCAAGATCGGCTCGCCCTTCGTCATCGCGGGAATGGAGGCCGCCTTGGCCAAAGACCCTTCGGCGGCCGTGGTCGGCTACGAGGCCAATGGCGGCTTCCTGCTGGGCTTTGCGGCGCGGGGCCCCGAGGGCGAGATTGCCCCCCTGATGACCCGCGACGCGTTGCTGCCCATCGTGGCGCCGCTGGCGGCGGCGCGGGCCGAAGGCCGTGGGCTGGCGCGGATGGCTGCCAGTCTTCCGCCACGCTTCACCGCCGCCGACCGTCTGCAGGAGGTCCCCTCCGAGCGCTCCATGGCGTTGATCGAGATGCTGCGCCGGAACCCGGACGCCCGCGCCGATTTCTTCGATACCGGCAGCAATGAGGCCGCGATCGACGAGACCGACGGGCTGCGCGTGACCTTTGCCAATGGCGAGATCGTGCACCTGCGTCCCTCGGGCAACGCGCCCGAATGCAGGCTCTATGCGGAGGCCGACAGCCCCGCGCGGGCGCAGGCGCTGCTCTCGGGTCATATCGACCGGCTGGCCGCGCGGCTGCGCGAGGCGGGCTGAGATCATAGGCGGGGCCTTGCCGGGCCCCGCCTCCCCCGGCATTAGGCGGATCGCCCCCCTGCCCCCACATGCGGGGCACGACAGCAGGAGATCCCCATGACCGAGAAATCCATCTACGACGGCCTGACCATGCTCGGCGGCAATACCGTGCAGCCGCAATCGCCCGAGGAGGCGGTGCTCGAGCGCGTGCCCAACCCGCAGGCGGACGTCGACTACGCGGTGCGCTTCACCGCGCCCGAGTTCACCTCGCTCTGCCCACTGACCGGCCAGCCCGATTTTGCGCATCTCGTGCTCGATTACGTCCCCGGCGACTGGTTGGTGGAGAGCAAGTCCCTCAAGTTGTTCTTGACATCCTTTCGTAACCATGGCGCGTTTCATGAGGATTGCACCGTATCGATCGCGCGGCGGCTGGTCGACACGCTTTCGCCCCGCTGGCTGCGCCTCGGCGGCTATTGGTATCCGCGCGGCGGCATCCCGATCGACGTGTTCTACCAGACCGGCGAGCCGCCCAAGGGCGTCTGGATCCCGGATGCGGGCGTGGCGGGCTACCGCGGACGCGGTTGACAGCGACGCGTACGCTTGCGCACAGTGCTGACCCAGCGTAAGGCACGCTCTGGAATTCTTCGTGCGCTCGCGCAACGCTCGTTTTGCGGCTGCGGCATGACCGAACCGAGGAACGGCAGCGCGACGCACGATATTTGAACGGCTGGCACCCCCGCCCGGGACCGGCCGAGCGGCTCTGTGAAAGGGAGTACGACATGGCAGACGATCGCGAAGAGCGGATCCGCAAGCGCGCCTACGAATTGTGGGAGCGCGACGGATCGCCCGAAGGCCAGAACGACGCGCATTGGCACGAGGCCGCGCGCGAGATCGACGCGCAGATGCAGGACGAGAGCCGGACCGCCGGCGACACGGGCCCCGAGCCCGAGGTCCACAAAAGCGACGAGGACAGCTCCGGCCCCGGCACCCCGAAGCCCCCGAGCCGCGCCAAAACGACGCGAAAGAAGGCAGCGAGCGGCACGGACGAGAAGGCAGAGGGCGAGGCCAAGCCGGCCCGCAAGACGGCGACGAAGGCGGCCGCAAAGTCGACCAAGGCCCCGGCCCGCGCCACCAAGCCACGCAAGCCCCGCGCCAAGAAGGGCGACGCGCCCGACGGCGCCAGCTGACCGGCACGGCTTGACCGGTCGGACATCAGGGCCGGTTCCCCGCGGGGAACCGGCCCTTATTCATTCGCCGTCGAGCGCCTCGAAAAAGGCCTCGAAGGCGCGTTGCAGCCGCGCCCGGTCCAGCGCGGAGAAATCCCGCGCCAGCCGCAGCTCGACCCGCCCGTCGGAGGCGGCGATGCGCGCCTCGCCCTCGGGCTGAGGCAGCCGCAGCATCGTCTTGGAGACCGATTTCGGACGCGGCTTCACGATCTTGGGCGCGCGATGCACGAAGTCCTTGAGCACCGCGATCTCGGCCTCGGCATCGCGCTCGGGGGCGCGGTCGAGCATGGCGATCAGGTCATCGCCGAGGATCGGATCGGCGTCGATGATCTTGAACAGCTCGAGCCCCAGCGCCCGCGGCATCGCTTCCGGGTAGCGGATTCTGCCCTTGGCGCGCTCCAGCACGCGGGTGAAGCTGCGGATGTAGCTGCGCTTTTGCTTGAGCGCCGAGGCATAGAGCTCCGAGACGGCGTCATGCGGCTTGATCCCGGTCTCCTTGGCGTAGCTCAGCGCCAGCTGCGCCATCTCGCCGAAGGAGATGTCTTTCCGCACGAGGTTCTCGTCGACCATCTTGCGATAGAGCTCGCGCACCGGTTCCCCGCGGGGAACCATCGCGGCGGGGATGCGGGCATAGCGCGGATCGCCGGTCTGCTCGTGCAGCTCGCGAAAGGCCGACAGGCGGCGAAAGCCCTGGATCAGCTCATAGCCGCCCTGCCCGTCCTGCTCGACCCGGATCGGGTTCGACAGGCCAATCTCCTGGATCGAGATCTTCAGCTCCTCGAGCTCGGGATCGCGGGCCTTGGACCGATCGCGCACCAGCTTGGAGCAGCGCACCGCATCGGTGGCAACGAGGTCGGTGATCAGGCCGAGCTTCTTGAGCCGCACATGCTCATGCGCAAGTGCGTCGTTCTCAGCCCGGATCGCCGCCTCGGCCTCGGCCCGGCCGCGCGCGGCATCCGCCGTCTCGGTGATCGCCGAGGCCATGGGGCCGCGCCGGGTCGGCTGTTGAGAAGGCGGTTGCGGCGCCGGATCGGGCGCGGGGTTCCCCGCGGGGAACCGCTCGGACGCTTCGGGCTCGGGTTGGTCAGGGGTGAAGTCTATGTCGAAGACGCTGCGCTTCTTGGCCATCTCAGTCCTCCAGCTGATCCCACGCCGCCACGAGGGTGGCGCGGAATTCGTCATAGGCGCGGTCAAAGGAGGCGCGGGCGCGCCGCCAAGTCTCGCGGGTCATGTTGCGGTAATCGATCTCGTAAACCGAGCTCAGAAACCGGCCCGACTGCTCGACCGCGCGGGTCATCTCGATCGGGTGCTCCGCCACTTGTGGACCGAAGACCTTGTGAAACGCCTGCTGCATCGCGCGGTGCAGATCGTTGTTCGGCTCGAACCGAGTGAGCAGGAAGCGGATGTCGGCAAAGTGCTTTTCGGGCTCGGTGCCCGGCGGCACCGCGCCGCGAAACCGGCCCAGATCCTCCAGCGCCTCGGCCAGCTGGCCGATGAAGGAGGTGGTGCTGTCGTATTCCCAATAGCCGGGGCCGGAGGGGATATAGAGCACGTCGGCGGCGAAGACCGCGTTCATCGACTGGTAGCCGATCGCGGGCGGGCAGTCGAAGATCACGATGTCATAGGTGTCCTCGGGCAGGTGATCGAGGTAGCGATCGACTGCGGCGAAGAAGGACCATTCGGGGTTGAGATGCCGGTACTGGGCGGAGGCGAACTCCACGAAGGCGGCGTTGGCGCAAGAGGGGACGAGGTCGATCGTCGGCCATGAGGTCGGCTTGATGAAATCGGTGACGCGCAGATCGTCGAGCCCCATGCCGGTGACCGAGGGCGGCAGCTTGCGCTCGGGCAGGGCAGTGCCGCTCTCGGCGCCGCGTCCGGCGGCGTTCATCCGCTCAGTCTCGCGGATGAGGTCGCGCGCCATGATGCCCCAGACGGTGTATTCCTCGGCCACGTCCGACAGCCCCATCGAATGCGACAGCGTCGCCTGCGGATCGAAATCGACGCAGAGCACGCGGTAGCCGTCGAGCGCCGCGGCATGGGCGAAGTGCAGCGCCACGGTCGACTTGCCCGCGCCGCCCTTGAAGTTGGCGACGGCGGCGCGGATCGCGCGCTTGCCCGCGGGGCGGGGCGGCAGCATCGACTTGTTCTTGTGCCGCAGCCTGCGGCGCAGCTCGTTGATCTCCTCGAGGCTGTACCAGCGCTGACGGCCATCCTCCTCGACCAGCCCCTGCGGCAGCGAGGGATCGGCGGCGAGCCGGCCGCGGAAGGTCGAGGGGTTCAGCCCGAGGATCAGCTCGGCCACCTCCCAGCTCGAGAAGCGGCGCAGCTTCTTCTCGTTCTCCGGCGAGAAGGTCTGCTGCCGGATGAAGCCCTGCATCTTGAGCGACTGCGCCTGCAGCCGGGCCAGGTCGGTGTGTGTGAACATGCGGTCTCTGCCCTCCGGTTCCCCGCGGGGAACCGCCATGGCCCGCCCGCAGGAACGCTAATTCTTGTGATGGTGTGATTTACGACGGTTTTGCAGATAAGCGAAAGTCATTTATCGTCGAACCGGGGTTTTTCGAAAAACGGCTGCAACGCCAGCGCCACAAGGGCCCCGGCGATTCGCGGCTGGCCCGCCACGAGCGGCTTCGCCCCGCACCGCCGGCTCCCCCCGGCACCCCGAATGGGGGGACAAGATTTCTCCCACCGGCGCGGAATGGGGGACAAAACTGGCGCAATAGGGGACATCCTATGTGTCCCCCAATACCAATACATACCGATTTCCAGATGGAAATGAGGCAGGGGAAGACCCTCCCGGCCGGACTCGGCTTGACAGAACCGTGCTTCAGGACGCAAATCGGGGTCAGTCGAGGAAAGGCGTTGGAATCATGCCGCCCCTCGTCAGGCTGCCGGGGTAGATGAGGCCCCGTGCCGCGCAGGGATGCCCCGAGGGCGCCAGGACGGGACGAGATGCTGAACACCAGACCCCTGGGCCGGGGTGCCGCCGCCCGCAAGTACGACCTGCTCACCGCCCTTGGTGCCCATGCGTTGGGGCAGGGGCGCAGCGAGCAGGTGTTGGTGTTGCGGCTCATCACGCTGGTGACGGCGCGCTACAATTGGGCCCGCGACACGCTCTGCGTCGGCCAGCGCGAGATCGCGCGGCTTTGGTCGGTCGACGAGCGCACGGTCAAGCGCGAGATGGCCAAGCTGCGGGGCAGGGGATGGCTGGAGCTGTCGCGCGCAGGCGCGCGGGGGCGGGTGGCCGAGTACCGGCTTGGGATCGAGCGCATCCTCGAGGACACCCGGCCCGGCTGGTCACGGGTGGGTCCGGATTTCGAACATCGGCTGTCGGACACGCGCGACGACGGCAAGGTGGTTCCCCTGCCGCTGCCCGAGGCGCAGGTGCCGCCGCCCGATCTCACGAGCGGTAGCGAATGGGCGCTGGCGCAGGCGATCCTGCACGCCGAGGCGCCCGGCCCCTATGCCTCCTG
>NZ_JAMYXC010000246.1 GCF_024159025.1 Limimaricola litoreus | reverse complement strand
CTCGCCGACAGGCTCCTGCTGCCAGTGGAGGAGGCGCCGCTTCGGGCGAGGCTGAACGCGCATCTCGAGGCGCTGCGCGACGAACTGGCCACGGCCGGGCCGGGGGGCGATGCGGCCTGCGATTGTCTGCTCGGCCTCGTGCTACTGTCGCTGTGGCGGATCGCCTTGGCACGCCGCGCGACGGGCGGTGGCGAGGGGCGGGGCCTGTCGGACCGCTTCGTGCTGCTGGCGCTCCAGCAGGTCCGCGCGCATTGGCCGGTCGCGGAGTATTGCGCGGCCCTCGGCACCGACCGCGACCAGCTGGGCCGGGCTGTGCGCCGCGCCACCGGCCAATCGCCGCGCGCTTATCTGCATGGCGAACTGCACCGTCAGGCGTGCGACCTGCTGCTCGGGACCGGGCTGCAAGTCGCGCAGATCGGCTACAGGCTCGGCTTTTCCGATCCGGCCTATTTCAACCGCTTCTTCACCCGCATGGAGGGCGTCCCACCCAGCCGATTCCGCCGCGGCGCGACGCGGAGCAAGGCCGTGGGATCCGGCAGCTTTGCGGCTTGGCCCTGACCATCCTGCCGAACCTCCGAAGTCCCTTTGCTTTCCGAAAACAGAAAGAAATGCCCTGATAATATCATTTCACTTTCCCCTGGAGTCGCACAACGCTCCCGAAGCGGGAACGCAGGGTCAACCGCTCAATGGCTGGCCTGCTCGAATACAGGGAGGAAAACGATGACACGATTGGCAGCACTCAGCGCGCTTATCACGCTCGGGCTCGGGCTCGGCATGACCGCAGCGCAGGCCGAAACCCGGCTCATCATGCTCGGCACCGGCACGCCTGTGCCCGACGCCGCCCGCGCGGGCTCGGGGCTGGCCGTGATCCATGACGGCGAAGCCTATCTGTTCGATGCCGGCGGTGGCATGGTGCAGCGTGCCATCGAGGCATGGCAGACCATGGGTGTCGAGGAACTCTATCCGACCAATCTCGGCCATGTCTTCCTGACCCATCTGCACAGCGACCATACGCTCGACTATGGCGAACTGGCCGCGACCTACTGGTGGCGGCGGGAGGACAGGCTGAAGGCCTATGGTCCGACGGGGCTGCAGGCGATGACCAAAAGTCACTACGCGATGCAGGAGACTGACATCGCGCTGCGGACGGGGGGCAACCAGCCGGTAAAGGATCCCTCGCTCTACCAGGTGGATGTGACCGAGATCGCGGATCCGGGCGTGGTATACGACGAGAACGGTGTGACCATCGAGGCGTTCTCGGTCTCGCATGGCGACATACACCCTGCCTTCGGCTACAAGGTCACGACCCCCGACAAGACGATCGTCATTTCGGGCGACACCGCCTACAGCGACACCGTGCTCGAGATGGCGCGGGGCGCCGACATCCTCGTGCATGAGGTCATCAGCGAAGAGGGCTGGAGCGCATTGCCGCCCGAGTGGCAGGCCTACCACCATTCGTCCCATACGCTGACCAGCGAACTGGCCCGTCTCGCGAACGAGGCCCGGCCCGACCTGCTGGTCCTGACCCATATCCTGCATTACGGCGCGCCCGTCGAGACGGCGCTGAGCGAGGTGCAGGCGCTTTACGACGGCGAGGTGGTGCTGGCCGAGGATCTCGACGAATTCTGACCGGGTTTTTCGCCGGGCAGTAGGCGCGCGGCGCCGGGCTCAGCCGATCACCCGTGCGAGCCCGGCCTGCACGCGGCGCAGTTCGGGCAGATAGGTTTCGGCGAGCGAGTCCGCGCGCTCCTGCGTCGCGGCCATGCCGAGATTGAGCGCGGCCACGATCCGGCCATGGCCGTCGATCAGCGGCACCGCGATCGAGCGCAGGCCGATCTCGACCTCCTGATCGATGATCGCGAAGCCCTCGGTGCGGGCCGCCGCCACGCGCGTCATGATCTCGTCGGGATCGGTCACGCTCAGGGCGGTGTGGGGCACGAGATCGCTGCGCTCGACGATGGCGCGCGCCTCCGCTTCGGACAGCGCGGCCAGAAGCACGCGACCGAGCGAGGTGCAATGCGCCGGCAGCCGCGAGCCGGGCATCAGCCCGATCGACATCACCCGTTTTTGTGCGGCGCGCGCGAGATAGACGATCTCGGTGTCGTCGCGGATCGCGACCGAGGCCGACTGGCCGACGCGCTCGGAAAGCTGGTCGAGCCAGGGCTGCACGATCTGCGCCAGCGGCAGGGTGGCGAGCGCTGCCATGCCGAGCCGCAGCACCCGCGGCGTCAGGGTAAAATACTTCCCGTCATGCAAAGCGTAGCCCTCCGCCACCAGCGTCAGCAGACAGCGCCGCGCCGTGGCCCGATCGAGCCCGGTCCGCACGGCCGTCCCGGCCACGGAAAGTCGCGGATGTTGCGCGTCGAAGGCTTCGATCACGCGCAGGCCCTTGGTGAAGGCCGCGATGACATCGGATGATTTGTTCGCCATGCGCACGAAACTAGGCGCAAGACGAACAAAGATCGAGATGCGAACCCCATGGCTTGCTCCTTTGTCGGCCAAAACCGTAGGACAGCCCTCATGCAGCCGCGCCTTGGTGCGGTCCAGCGGAGGAGCAGAAGAATGGACAAGACGGTCGCCAGTCCCGCCGATGCGGTGGCGGACATCCCCGACGGCGCGAGCGTGATGATCGGCGGTTTCGGCGGCTCGGGCGCGCCGATCGAGCTGATCCACGCGCTGATCGATGCCGGGCCGAAGAATCTCACCGTGATCAACAACAACGCTGGCAACGGCCAGGTCGGCCTTGCCGCGATGATCGAGGCGGGGATGGTCGCGAAGCTGATCTGCTCATTCCCGAAGTCGAAGGACCCGCGCGCCTTCACGGAGCGGTATCTCGCAGGGGGGATCGAGCTGGAGCTGGTGCCGCAGGGCACGCTTGCCGAGCGCATCCGCGCCGGCGGCGCGGGCATCCCGGCCTTTTACACGCCGACCTCCTTCGGCACCGATCTGGCGCAAGACAAGCCCACCGCCGAGTTCGACGGGCGCGGCTACGTGCAGGAGCGCTGGCTCAAGGCTGACTATTCGCTGGTCAAGGCCGAGACGGCGGACCGGCACGGCAACCTGACCTACCGCGCGGCGGGTCGCAATTTCGGCCCGCTGATGTGCGCGGCCGCCGCGGTCTCGATCGTGCAGGCGACGCGTATCGTGGCCCCGGGCGAGATCGATCCCGAGCAGGTCGTGACGCCGGGCATCTTTGTGAAGCGGCTGGTGCGGGTCGAAGCCCCGCAGCAGGAAGAGGAGCTCAACCGGGCGGAGGCCGTCTACCCATGACCGACATCGCAAGCACCAAGCTCTCCAACGCCCAGATCGCCTGGCGCGCGGCGCAGGACATCGAGGACGGCGCTTACGTCAATCTCGGCATCGGCTTTCCCGAGATGGTGGCGCGCTACCAGGTCGAGGGGCGGCAGGCGATCTACCACACCGAGAACGGCATCCTCGACTTCGGCCCCGCCCCGACGGAGGGCGAAGAGGACTGGGACCTGATCAATGCCGGCAAGAAGGCGGTAACGCTCAACCCCGGTGCCGCCTTCTTCCACCACGCCGACAGCTTCGCCATGGTGCGCGGCGGCCATCTCGACGTGGCGATCCTCGGCGCCTTCGAGGTGGCCGAGACCGGCGACCTTGCCAATTGGAGCACCGGCCGTGGCGGCGTCCCGGCGGTGGGCGGCGCGATGGACCTCGTGCATGGCGCCAAGCGTGTCGCGGTGATCACCGACCACGTCACCAAGACCGGCGCGCCCAAGCTAGTGGAGCGCTGTTCGCTGCCGCTCACCGGAGTCGCCTGCGTGACGCGGGTCTATACCTCGCTGGCGGTGGTCGATATCGAGGGCGGCCGCTTCGTGCTGCGCGAGAAGCTGGCCGCGATCTCGCTGGGCGATCTGCAGGCCGTGACCGGCGCGACGCTGCACACCGATGGCCCTGTGGCCGATCTCATCGTACCGGAGCTGTGACATGACCGACGTCTATATCTGCGACTACATCCGCACGCCCATCGGCCGCTATGGCGGCGCGCTCGCTGGCGTGCGCGCCGACGATCTGGGTGCCATCCCGCTCAAGGCGCTGATGGCGCGCAACGACGGCGTCGACTGGGAGGCCGTCGACGAGGTGATCTATGGCTGCGCCAACCAGGCGGGCGAGGACAACCGCAACGTGGCAAGGATGTCGGCGCTGCTCGCCGGTCTTCCGGTCGCAGTGCCGGGCACGACCATGAACCGGCTCTGCGGCTCGGGCATGGATGCGGTGATCACCGCCGCACGGGCGATCAAGGCGGGCGAGGCGGAGCTGATCGTCGCGGGGGGCGTCGAGAGCATGTCCCGCGCGCCCTTCGTAATGGGCAAGGCCGAGACCGCGTTTTCGCGCGCGGCCGAGATCTTCGACACCACCATCGGCTGGCGCTTCGTCAACGCGCTGATGAAGGCGCAATACGGCGTCGACTCGATGCCCGAGACGGCAGAGAACGTGGCCGAGGAGTTCGCCATCAGCCGCGAGGACCAGGACGCCTTCGCGCTGCGTTCGCAACAAAAGGCCGCCGAGGCCATCGCTTCGGGGCGTCTCGCGCGCGAGATCACGCCGGTGGAGATTCCGCAGCGCAAGGGGGAGCCGAGGGTCGTCGACACCGACGAGCATCCCCGCGCCACCTCGCTCGAAGCGCTGGCCAAGCTGCGCGCGCCGTTCCGCGCGGGCGGCTCGGTGACGGCGGGCAATGCCTCGGGCGTCAACGATGGCGCGGCGGCGTTGATCGTCGCGAGCGCGGCGGCGGCAAAGAGGCACGGGCTGACGCCGATCGCGCGTATCCTCGGCGGGGCGACGGCGGGCGTCGCGCCGCGCATCATGGGCTTTGGCCCGGCGCCCGCCTCTAAAAAGCTGATGGCGCGGCTTGGGCTGACGCCGGATGATTTCGCGGTGATCGAGCTGAACGAGGCTTTCGCCAGCCAGGGCCTCGCCACGCTGCGCGACCTCGGCATCGCCGACGACGACGCGCGGGTGAACCGCAATGGCGGCGCCATTGCGCTCGGCCACCCGCTGGGCATGTCGGGCGCACGGATCACCGGCACGGCGGCGCTGGAGCTCAAACCGGGTGAGAAGTCGCTCTCGACCATGTGCATCGGCGTGGGTCAGGGCATCGCCGTGGCGCTCGAAGCGGTCTGACAAGCGGGGCGGGGCAGCGCGGCTGGCCCGCCCGAAGCTCATCAAGACGACAGCGGTGACAGGCCGGGACTTGCGAGCACGATGCCGGCCGGTTTCTGCGCGCGGATCGAGAAGCGACCCCGGTGAAGGCCTTTCCCATACGGAAGGGTCCGCTCGTGACCAACCGTACGAGATCCGCGTCATCCAATGCGTCGACGCAATCAGCACTCAATCTTGCAGCCTCTTTTCGAACTCTAGGTTTGTATGGCAAGTACCCACCGACCGCTCTTCATGTAACCATCTGTTTCCACACAGAAGTTTCACTCCGAACGTGACTCCGCCCCAAAAAATGGCGCCTTTGTCTTATAGTCTATATTATGTCGTATATTATGTGTGGTCGACTATCCCAGGCCATTCCTGCCCAACCCGGTCAGGCCGATCGGCCCAACCAACGAGAAGCTTCCGGCAGTTCGATGATTGCCCCATGCGCGGAGATCACCCGTGCGGCCATGGCGATGCCGGCTTTGGTCGCATCCTCGGCGGAGGCCCCCTGAAGTCTGGCCGCCAGATAGGCCCCGTTGAAGCTGTCGCCCGCGCCGGTGGCATCGGTCGGTGCGGCGCTCGCCTCGACAGGAAAGGTCTGCGGAATGTCGTGGTGCGACAAGGTGACCGGGGCGCCGCCGTCCTTGACGGCCACTTCGCCCGCCCCGGCGTCACGGTAGCGCCTGGCGCAGGCGGCGGGGTCGGCGTCGCCGAACCAGCGGGCTTCGTCGTCGAAGCTCGGCAGCACGATGTCGCTCAGCCCCGCCGTCACCATGATCGCGGCCCGCATCTCCTGCGGGTCGGGCCAGAGCATGGGGCGGATGTTGGGGTCGAACGCGATCGTCGCGCCCTCGGCCCGCGCCGCACGCAGGCTGCGCATCAACCGGTCGCGGGCCTCTCGGGACAGGATGCCGAGGGTGATCCCCGACAGGTAGATCATCCGCGCCCCGGCCATCGCGGCCAGGAGGGTCGCCTCGTCGTCGGCAAGGCAGCGCGCCGCCGATGTCTCGCGCCAATAGGTGAAGGCGCGGTCGCCGTCCTTCTGCTCGATCATGTAAAGGCCCGGGCGTCTGTCGGAGAGACGCCGGATCGCGCCCGTGGCGATCCCGCCCGCCTCCAGGAACGAGACGATCCGGTCGGAGAAGCCGTCGGTTCCGAGCGCGGTGAAATACCCGACCGGTCCCTTGGCCGGATCGAGCCCGGCGCGGGCGTACCACAGCGTGTTGAGCGTGTCCCCGGCAAAGCCCATGCGCCAGGAGTTCTCCTGCCCGCCGGACATCTCGATCATGCATTCGCCGATGGCCAGAAGCTGCATCACGCGGCCTCCCCGGCGATCGCGGCGGCCATGCCGTCGGCCAGCATGACACGCAGGATCTCGGCGGTCCGAGCCTCGAACGCACCATCGAAAAGCGCGGGCGGGGTCAGCCCCGGCAACCGCAGAAGGCCGCCGACCAAGGCTTCGGCCTCCCCCCCGGCCCGTTCGACCGCGGTCGCGATCTCGGCCGCGCGCGGGTCGCGCAGCGCATAGGTCC
>NZ_JAMYXC010000312.1 GCF_024159025.1 Limimaricola litoreus | reverse complement strand
TTGCGCGCGTCGAGCCTGAGCGCCAGCGGCGGGATGGCGGCGATGCCGGCGCGCACCAGCCAGAAGACGAAGCCCGCGAGAAGCGCCATGTGCATGCCCGAGATCGAGACGAGGTGATAAAGATTGGCCTCGCGCATCGCGTCATTGGCCTCGCGGCCAAGCCCGGAGCGGTCGCCCGTCGTCACCGCGGCGGCGAAGCCGCCTGCATCCCCGTCGATCCGCGCGCGGATCGCCGCGCTGAGCCGGACCCTGAGCCGCGCGAGCCACGCGCCCTCGGCCCCCGCATCCGAGGCGAGCATCAAGGGCACGCGGGCGTATCCCACCGCCCCCAGTCGTGCGAACCACGCGTGCCTGCGAAAATCGAAGCCCCCTGGCTCGGCAGGCCCGGGCGGCGGCGACAGATGCGCCGTCGTCATCACCCGCGCCCCCGGCGCGAGCGGGGCCACGATCTCGCCATGCAGCGACAGGCGGACCCGCGCGGGCACCCGCGCCACGTCATCGAGCCGGACCCGGTCGAGCGTGATCCTGAGCCTGTCGCTTTGCGACCGGTCGATATCGACGATCCGCCCCTCGACCGGGCCGTAATAGCGAAAGCCCAGCACCGGCGCGGAGAGCCCATGCGCCCGCGCGCCCGCCATGAGAAAGCCCAAGGCGACCAGAAGCCCGGCCCATGACAGCGCGCAGAGCGTGGAGCGGCGCTGCCGCCAGCCGGTGAGCAGGAAGAGAAGCGCGAGCCCCGCCGCGATGCCGTAGAGCCGCGCGCCCGGCTCGTCCCGCAGCCCGAACCAAAGGCCGATGCCCATGCCGAGGCAGACCGGCGTCCAGCAGGCCAGATGGCCGCGCTGCCGCGCCAGCACCGCCTCGGCCCATGCCAGAGGGGCCGGAGCCGCCCCCATGGGCCACGCTTGTTTCCGCGCCCCGACCTGAGTATCCCCCATGCAACAAGGCTGCGCCCAGCATGGTTAGCGAAAGGTTAAATCTCCCTCACATGTCCCAGACACCGGTCGTCACCCGCTTCGCCCCCTCGCCCACCGGCGCGCTCCATATCGGCGGCGCGCGCACCGCGCTGTTCAACTGGCTCTATGCCCGCGGCCGCGGCGGCAAGTTCCTGCTGCGGATCGAGGACACCGACCGCGCCCGCTCCACGCATGAGAACACCCAGGCCATCCTCGACGGTCTGACATGGCTCGGCCTCGATTGGGACGGCGAGCCGATCAGCCAGGCGGCGGGCGCGGAGCGCCACGCCGAGGTGGCCCGGCAGATGCTGGCGGAGGGCACGGCCTACAAGTGCTTTGCCACCCAGGAAGAGATCGAGGCCTTCCGCGAGGAGGCGCGCGCCAAGGGTGGCTCGACGCTGTTCCGCTCGCCTTGGCGCGACGTGGCCGAGGCCGATCATCCCGACGCCCCCTTCGTGATCCGCATCAAGGCCCCGCGCGAGGGCGCCAGCACGATCCATGACGAGGTGCAGGGCGAGATCACCATTGGCAACGACCAACTCGACGATATGGTGCTTCTGCGTTCGGACGGCTCGCCGGTCTACATGCTGGCCGTGGTGGTCGACGATCACGACATGGGCGTGACCCACGTGATCCGCGGCGACGACCACATGACCAACGCCTTCCGCCAGGCGATGATCTACCGCGCCATGGGCTGGGAACTGCCGGTCTTTGCCCATGTGCCGCTGATCTTCGGCCCGGATGGCAAAAAGCTCTCCAAGCGCCACGGCGCCACGGGTGCGGCCGAATACCAGCAGATGGGCTACCCGGCGGCGGGGATGCGCAACTACCTCACCCGTCTGGGCTGGAGCCACGGCGACGCGGAGTTCTTCACCGACGAGGAGGCGCGCGCGTGGTTCGATCTCAAGGGCATCGGCAAATCGCCGGCTCGCTTCGACACCAAGAAGCTCGAAAACCTTTGCCGCCAGCACATCGCCGCTGCGCAGGATGCTGCGCTGCTGCATGAGTTGGAGGCGTTTCTCGATGCCACGGGGCAGCTTCCCCTTACGGAATCGCAGCGCGACGGGCTTTTGCGTGCCATGCCGCATCTCAAGGACAGGGCCAAGATTTTCCCCGAACTCCTTGAAAAGGCGCACTTTGTCATGGCCGAGCGGCCGATCGAACCGGATCAGAAATCGGCCAAGGCGCTCGACGATGTATCCCGTGGTATACTGGCAGAATTGACGCCGCAGCTGCAAACTGCTAGCTGGGAGCGTGAGGCGCTGGAGGGGGTCGTGACCGCTCTGGCCGAGGCGCATGGCCTCGGTCTGGGCAAGATAGCGGGGCCGCTGCGCGCCGCATTGGCGGGGCGGATGGTCAGCCCCAGCGTATTCGACATGATGCTGGTGCTCGGCCGCGACGAAAGCGTCGCACGGATCGGGGACGCGGCGGGCTGAGACTGGCCCGGCCTTCGCCCGACGCTATGTTGCAGCGCGGCATCGACAGATCAGAGCGCCGCGCCGCCCCCGGCGGCGGCGGGACAACGAAGGGGACCTGAATGGCCGAGACGACCAAGACCGCGAAGCTGACGATCGACGGCGAAAGCTACGATCTGGCGATGTACGCCCCCACCGACGGGCCCGAGGTCATCGACATCCGCAAGCTCTATGCGCAGGCGGGCGTCTTCACCTATGACCCGGGCTTCACCTCGACCGCATCCTGCGACAGCACCATCACCTATATCGATGGCGAGGCGGGCATCCTGACCCACCGCGGCTACCCGATCGGGCAGCTGGCCAAGGAATCGCATTACCTCGAGGTCTGCTACCTGCTGCTCTACGGCGAGTTGCCCTCGGCCGCGCAGCTCGAGGAGTTCGAGACGCTGGTGACGCGTCACACGATGATCCACGAGCAGATGCACAACTTCTTCCGCGGTTTCCGCCGCGATGCGCATCCCATGGCCACCATGGTCGGCGTGGTCGGCGCGATGTCGGCCTTCTACCACGACAGCACCGACATCAACGACCAGCACCAGCGCGAGGTCGCCTCGATCCGGCTGATCGCCAAGATGCCGACCATCGCTGCGATGGCCTACAAGTATTCGATCGGCCAGCCCTTCGTCTATCCGCGCAACGATCTCGACTATGCCTCGAACTTCCTGCGCATGTGCTTCTCGGTTCCGGCCGAGGAATACGAGGTGAACCCGATCCTCGCCCGCGCGATGGACCGGATCTTCACCCTGCACGCCGATCACGAGCAGAACGCCTCGACCTCGACCGTGCGTCTCGCCTCCTCCTCGGGTGCGAACCCCTTCGCCTGCATCGCCGCCGGCATCGCCTGCCTTTGGGGCCCCGCCCATGGCGGCGCCAACCAGGCCTGCCTCGAGATGCTGCGCGAGATCGGCACCCCCGACCGGATCCCCGAGTTCATCGCGCGTGCCAAGGACAAGAACGATCCCTTCCGCCTGATGGGCTTCGGCCACCGGGTCTACAAGAACTTCGACCCGCGCGCGAAGGTGATGAAGGAGAGCGCCGACGAGGTGCTCGATCTTCTGGGCATCGAGAACAACCCGACCCTGCAGGTCGCCAAGGAGCTGGAGCGCGTCGCACTCGAGGATCCCTACTTCGCCGAGAAGAAGCTCTACCCCAACGTCGATTTCTACTCGGGCATCATCCTCGACGCGATGGGCTTCCCGACCTCGATGTTCACGCCGATCTTCGCGCTCGCGCGGACCGTCGGCTGGGTGTCGCAGTGGAAGGAGCAGCTGGCCGATCCGCAGCTCAAGATCGGCCGCCCGCGCCAGCTCTATCTGGGCGCCGCGCAGCGCGACTATGTGGATATCGAGAACCGCTGATCGAATCCTCGACCCCACGACTGGACGGGCCCGGCGGCAACGCCGGGCCCGTTTGCGTTCCGCCCCGCCACGATTCCGACATATTTGCGCGCCTTTCTCGAAGCCGGGCGCCCCGGGACGCGCGCTTTCGACGATCCAAATCCGAAGCGCCGATTGTTTCCCGCAGACCCTGTCGGAAAGGACATGTCCTGACCAACAGGGGGCGCAAAAGAGCTTTCGATTTCCTCAGGAAAACCGGGCCCCAGGAAAATCGGCATAGGTAACCTATACCTTTGAGACCTATCCTTTGGGCTAAGTGATTGGGAAAAAAGGTCAATTTCCGAAGCTCCACCTCTCGTGCCACCCGATTGCCGCAATCCGAAGCGATACAGAATGCGTTCAGTAGGACGAGTGACAGGTTCAGTGCCAGCGGAAGGACATTTCCAATGCAAGCTCATATCGCGATGCGGTCCACCCCCTCCCCCGAAAGCGTTTATGCCACTTTTGGCCGGGACGTGCGTGTCAGGCTGACGCTGAACGAGACCGCCGACGGGGCCGTGTCGCTGAAGCTGGAAATGCAGGAGGGCGAGGGCCAGGGGCTCGGCCTGAGCGCGCTGGTGTTCGATTTCGCCGATCAGGACCTTCTGGGGCAGCTCAGCCTGACGGGGCCGCATCTGCACCGGCAGAGCTTCGGTCGCCGCAAGGTGCGCGGCCCCGGCACTGCCGAGCGCGGCTATGACTGCGGCGCGCGCTTCGAGCGGCAGGGGCGTCTGGGCCAGCTCGCCCCGCGCGAGACGGACCTGCTGCTGGCGCATGACCGCCTCGCCCTGACCCTCGACGATCTGGCCGGGCACGCCTTCTCGCTGCATCTCGCGCCGATGGCGGCCAACCATGCCACCTGCGACGGCTTCACGATCGAGGGGCGTTTTCCCGCCCGCCCCGCCGCCGGGCGCCGGGTCCAGACCGCCGAGGACGGCTCGGTCTTCGGCAACGTGTTCGACGAGATCCTGCCGCTGATGTCGCGGCTGGGCCTGAGCAAGGCGAACGCCGCCGCCTGAGCCTCAGCGCCCCTCGAACCGCGCGGGGCGCTTCTCGATGAAGGCCAGAACCCCCTCCTTGAAATCCCGGCTTTGCCCGCAGGCACCCTGCAGGCGGGCCTCCAGCGCCAGTTGCGCCTCGAAGCCGTTCTCCGGGCTGGCGCGCATCGCCTCGCGCAGATGCCGGAAGGTCCCGGTCGGCCCGGCGGCCAGATGCGCCGCCCGCGCGCGCCAGCGGGGCTCGAACTCGGCTTCGGCCACCGCTTCGTAGATCATGCCCCACTCCGCCGCCTGCCGGGCCGGGATCCGGTCGGCGAAAAGCATCGCCCCCATGGCGCGCGCCGTGCCGACCTGCCGCGGCAGGGTCCATGTGCCGCCCGCGTCGGGGATAAGGCCGATCCGGGTGAAGGCCTGAGTGAAATGCGCGGCCTCCGAGGCGATGACCACGTCGCAGGCCAGCGCCAGGTTGGCCCCCGCCCCGGCCGCGGCACCGCCCACGGCGGCGATGCTCGGCACCGGCAGATCGCGCAGCGCCAGTAGCATCGGCACGTATTCGTCGCGCAGCACCCGTTCGAGGTCGGTGGCATTGGCGGTGCCGGTATCGCCCAGATCCTGCCCCGAGCAGAAGGCCCGCCCCGCGCCGGTCAGCACCAGCACCCGCGCCGAAGCTTCGAGATGGCGCAGCGCATATGTGATCTCGGCCCGCATCTGGGTGTTGAGGGCGTTCATCACCTGCGGCCGGTCGAGCGTCAGGCAGGCGACGCCTGCCTCGACCGTGAGGGTGATCGTCGAATAGTCCATGCGCGGGTCTCCCTTGGCTTTGGCGCCGAGACTACAGCCCCGCGCACGGCGGGAAAGCGCAACCGCGCGTCAGCGGTCGAGGATATCCCTCAGCCGCGCCTCCTCTTCCTCCGAGAGCCGGTCCTCCGGCCCCGCGGCGCGGCGGCGGATGGAGACGAAGGCCACGCCGCCGGCGAGCACGAGAAGCAGCGGAGCCGCGAGCCACAGCACGAGATTGGCGCCGCTGGCATCGGGCTTGAGCATCACGAACTCGCCGTAGCGGTCGACCACCGCCCGGACCACCTGCGCGTCGCTGTCGCCCGCGAGCAGACGCTCGCGCACATAGAGCCGCAGGTCGCGGCTGACGCCCGCATTGCTCTCGTCGATGCTCTCGTTGCGACACACGGGGCAGCGCAGCCCGGCGCTGATCTCGCGGGCGCGCGCTTCGAGCGCGGGGTCGTCGAGCACCTCGTCGGGCTGCACCGCGAAGGCAGGCGCCGCGACGAGCGCGAGGATCAGCGCGAGCCGCCTCATTGCGCTGCCACCGGCGCGGGCGCCGCACGCCGCGCGCCCGCCGCCACGCGCATCCGCCGGTCGGTGAGCGACAGCGCGCCGCCCAGCGCCATCAGGATGCACCCGCCCCAGATCCAGGCCGCCATGGGTTTGACATGGCTGCGCATGGCCCAGCCGCCGCCCTCCTGCGGATCGCCGATCACGAGGTAGAGATCGCGCCACAGCCCGCCGTCGATCCCGGCCTCGGTGGTGGGCATGCCCGCCACCGGGTAGAACCGCTTTTCGGGCAGCAGCGTGGCGACCTGCGCGCCACCGCTGCGCACCGAAAGCTCGCCCACCGTGGTGATATAGTTCGGCCCGCGGCTCTCGCGCACCGCATCGAGCGTGATCTCGTAGCGCCCGAGGCTCCAGCTGTCGCCGATCTCGGCCACGCGGATGTCCTCCTGCTGCCAGGCCAGAAGCCCGGCGATGCCGATGATGGTGACACCCAGGCCCCCATGCGCGAGGCCCCGGCCCCAATCGGCGCGCGGCAGGCGGCGCAAGCGGGTCAGCCGCGCCCCGAGCGCACTACGGCCCGAACGCGACCACAGATCGACCGCGGCCCCGCCGATCACCCAGCCGCCAAGCGCGAGTCCGAGCGGCCCGAGCGCCGAG
>NZ_JAMYXC010000328.1 GCF_024159025.1 Limimaricola litoreus | reverse complement strand
ACGGCGCGGCCGTCGAGGCCGGTGAGCAGGCCCGCGCCCTCCGCTGGGCCGCAGGCGGCGATGGCGGGACGCAGCTTCGTCTCGATCTCGTCGAGCACCGCCGCCGAAGCGGGGCCGGGGACGGGGGCCTTGCCGTCGAGCAGGCGCTGACACAGCTCTTCGAGCCGTTCCACCGTATCGCCCGCGCTGCGCCATTTGCCCTCGCCTGAAAGCGCCTCGGGGCGCGGGCCGGTCCATGTCGCTGCCATGTCGCAGTCGAGCGGGTCGAAGCCCAAGGACAGGTCCTCGGCCAGCGCCCGCAGGATCGAGGCCGCGCCTGCACCGCGCGGCACGCGGGCCAGCGCGATGGCAAGGTCGCGCTCCTGTCGCCCCTCGGGACTCTGCCCGAACACGTGCAGCCCGTCGCGGATCTGTGCCTCCTTCAACTCGCACAGCCAGGCGTCGAGCTTGGCGAGATCGGTGTCGGCCTGCCCCTCGAAGCCGGCATCCGAAGCAAGCCCCGTCGTCTCGGCAAGGCTCAGGATCTCGCGCCGCAGATGGGTGATCCGGCGCGGATCGACGCCCGCCGCCTCGTAGTATTCGTCGACCAGCGCTTCGAGATCGCGCAGCGGCCCGTAGCTCTCCGCGCGGGTGAGGGGAGGCGTCAGGTGATCGATCACCACCGCCTGCGCCCGGCGCTTTCCTTGGGTGCCCTCGCCCGGATCGTTGACGATGAAAGGGTAGAGATGCGGCGTCGCCCCCAGCGCGATCTCGGGCCAGCAGCTCTCGGACAGGGCCACGGCCTTGCCGGGGAGCCATTCGAGATTGCCGTGCTTGCCCATGTGGACGACCGCATCCGCCCCCCAGTGATGCCGCAGCCAGAAATGAAAGGCGAGGTAGTGGTGCGGCGGCACGAGATCGGGGGAGTGGTAGGTCTCGGTCGGGTCGATGTTGTAGCCACGCGCGGGCTGCAGCCCGACGACCGCATTGCCGAAGCGGTGCAGTGATAGGGCAAAGCCGCGCCCGGCGCCGCCGTCGGAGGTGCGTATTTGGGGAAAGATGAACGGGTCGTCGCCCGGAGGCCCCCAGCGATCGAGGATCTGCTGCTTGGCGGCCCAGGGCAGCTCCGCGAAATGCCGCTCGTACTCCTCCAGCGGCAGCACCTCGCCGCCCTCGCGCGCGGCGCGATCGGTAAGCCAGTTGGTCGGCCCCGCCATCAGCCGGTCCATCAACGCCTGCGCATCCTCGGGGGCGTGCTCCACGCCGTAGCCCGCGCCCTGCATGAGCCGCAGCGCGTGCACCGTGGCGGCAGGGGTGTCGAGGCCGACGCCATTGGCCAGCCGCCCGTCCTTGTTGGGATAGTTGGCAAGGATCAGCGCCACCTTGCGGTCCGGGACAGGCGTGGCGCGCAGCTTTGCCCAGCGCGCGGCGAGATCGGCCACGAAGGTGATCCGATCGGCGCGCGGCTGGTAGGTCGCGACGCGGCATTGCGTCGCCTCGTCGAAGAAGGCCTCGCCCTTGAAGCCGATGGCGCGGCTCAGGATGCGCCCGTCCACCTCCGGCAGCGCCACGTTCATCGCGATGTCGCGCGCCGACAGGCCGGTCAGCCCCTCCTCCCAGGTCTCCTCGCTGCTGGCCGAGAGCACGATCTGAAAGACCGGAGCCTCGTTCGCCGCAGGCGCGGCCAAAGGATTGGGCGAAGCCGCGTCGCCCGCTACTGCCCCGCCCGTGGCGAAGGCGGTGGCGTTGAGAATCACCGCAGGCGGTGCCTCGGCCATCAGCCCGGCCAGCGTGTCGCGCGAGACCGGGTCCTTGAGCGAGGCCACGAAGACCGGCATCGAGTTCAGCCCGGCGCGCAGCAGGGCCCGCACCAGCCGGTCGATCGGCGCGAGCTGCGCGCCCTGCAACAGCGCGCGGTAGAACACGATCGGCACCACCGGGGCATCCTTGGTCCAGACCTCGCGCAGCCGGTCGAGATCGGCGATGCCGAGACCGGGCCAGTAGAGCCCGGCGCGCAGCAAGGGCCGCGCGGCCTGCGGCGGCTCGGTCCCATCCAGCATGTGTTTCGCATGGAGGAGGAAGTTCTCCGCGTTCTCGGGGCCGCCCTCGACGAGATAGGACCACAGCGCGCCGTAATCCCCCGGTTTCACGGTCGACAGCTCGCGCAGCTCGGGGTCGGGCTTGTCGTCGCCGGGCAGGGCGGCAAAGGGCACGCCCGCCTCCGCCAGCCGTGCGGCGTATTGCACCAGACCGTATTTCCAGTAGCCCGAGCCGCCCAGCACGCGGGCCACGACGAGGCGGGACTTCGTCGCGCAATCGTCGAGATGCAGGTCCACCGACATCGGGTGCTGCAGGTGCATGAGGCTTGCCAGCCGCAGCTCGGGCGCATCCGCCATCTGCGCCCGCGCCGCGCTCAGCGCGGCCAGCTCCGTGTCGGCGGCGGAGATGACGACGAGATCGCCGGGCGTCTGTCCGAGATCGACGGGTTCGGTCCCGTCGGAGACGGTGCCCGGCGTGGCGGCGAGAAGATGCATGGCGGCCCTTTCGTGAACGCTTGCGCCGCCTCCCGCGTTGGGGCAGGGAACGGCACCCCCCAGTTACAGGAGCGGAAGATGGATTACAGCAAGTCGGGCGGGCCCCGTCAGGGCCGCAACGCGCCCAAGCATAGCGAGCACAACGCACGCGGCACTCAGAAGACCCCTTATGACAAGCGCGACGACAAGGCCGACCTGCTCAAGCGCATGAAAGAGGCCGCGAAGAAGGCCGCCGAGAAGGCGCCCGAACCCAAGGGCTGAGCTCACAGCCGCTTTTCCATGAAGACGCTGCAGCCATTGTCGGCATAGGCGCCGAATGGCCCGCGCCGCGCGTAACCGTGGCGCGCATAAAGCCTGCAGGCGGCGGCCAGTTCGTCGGCGGTCTCGAGCCGCAGGAGCTCAAGCCCCTCGGCCCGCGCCGCCGCCTCCAGCCCGGCGATGAGCGCGGCGCCGACGCCACGGCCGCGCGCCGCGTCGCCGACGAAGACCGATTTCAGCTCGCCGTAACCCGGTTTCACGTGAAGCGCGCCGCAGCCGAGCAGCTCCTCGCCTTCGCGCGCGACGAGAAAGCGAATATCGGGCGCGGCCAGCGCCTCGGTCGGCAGGAAATGGTTCTGTTCGGGGCGGAACAGCGCCCGCATCAGCTCCTGACTGGCCTCGATCAGCGCGCGCGGGCCGGGATCGGTCGCGCGCGCCTCTGCAATCTCGATGCTCACGCTGCCAGCGCGGCCTCGATCGCGGCGCGGTCCAGCCCGGCCTCGCCGATCACCACCAGGCGCGTCTCGCGCGGCTCCGTGCCGAAGGGCCGGTCGAAATGCGTGTCGACGCGCGGGCCCACGGCCTGAAGCGTCAGTCGCATCGGCTTGCCCTCCACCGCGACGAAGCCCTTGAGCCGCAGGATGTCATGCGCGCGGATCACCTCCGAGACCTGCGCGGCGAAGGCCTTGGCATCGGTCACCTCGGCGCGGGTGACGACGAAGCTCTCGAACTCGTCATGGCCGTGGTGATGCGCGGCGTCGTGGTGGTCGTCGTCATGATCGTCGTCGTGGTCATGGTGGTGGTGCACCTCGTGCCGCGCCTCCATGTCGGCCTCGGCGGCGGCACCCTGACCGAGCAGCACCTCGACGGGCAGCGCGCCCATCGCCGCGCGCACCACCTGCACGCCGTCGCGGGCCTCGGCTTTGAGCCTTGCAGCCAGCGCCTCGGCCTCCTCCGCGCCCAGAAGGTCGGTCTTGTTGACGACGATCATGTCGGCGGCGGCGATCTGATCCTCGAACAGCTCAGACAGCGGCGTCTCGTGGTCGAGCCCGTCATCCGCGGCGCGCTGGGCGTCGATCGCGGCGATGTCATGGGCAAAGCGGCCTTCGGCCACGGCCTTGCCATCGACCACGGTGACGACGCCGTCGACCGTCACACGGGTCGAGATGCCGGGCCAGTTGAAGGCGCGGATGAGCGGCTGCGGCAGCGCGAGGCCGGAGGTCTCGATCACGATGTGATCGGGCTTGTCTTCGCGGTCCAGAAGCTTTTCCATCGTGGGGATGAAGTCATCGGCCACGGTGCAGCAGATGCAGCCGTTCGACAGCTCGACCACATCCTCGTCGCGGCAATTCTCGATGCCGCAGCCCTTGAGGATGCCGCCATCGACGCCGAGATCGCCGAACTCGTTGATCACGAGAGCGATGCGCTTGCCGCGGGCGTTCTCCAGCAGGTGACGGATCAGCGTGGTCTTACCGGCGCCGAGAAAGCCGGTGACGACGGTGGCGGGGATCTTGGCGGGCATGGTGCGTTTCCGTTACTGGTCGGCGCGAGCGGCGCCGGAGGTGAATATGGACTGCATCACGATCTGCGCGACTTGCGCCGCGCCGGGGCAGGCGCCCGAGGGGGCGGCCTTGGCCCGCGCGGTGCGCGATGGCTTGCGCGAGGGATGCGTGCTGCGCCTCGTGGAGTGTCTCAATGTCTGCCATTCGCCCGTGGCCCTGTCGATCCGGGGGCCGGGCAAGATGGCCTATCTCTTTGCCGGGGTGGACTCGGCCGCGCAGGCGGCCGAGGTCCGTAAGCTTGCCGATCTCTACGCCGCGGCGCCGGGTGGCGACATCACCGATGCCCGGCCACTCGGCGCGCTCAGGCATTGCCTGATCGGGCGCATTCCCGCCTGAGCCGTCAGGCGGCCTCGCGCGACCAGATCCAGCCGCCCATGACGCCCAGGAGCGCCCAGGCCGCGGCCGAGACGCCGAGCGCCCGGGTCGAGAACAGCGCCGCCAGCTCCGGGGCGGCGGTGCCGAAGTAGCGGTCGAGATGCGGCGCGCCGATCACATGCGGTGCGGCGAGCAGCGCCGCCCCGGCCACGAGCCATGCAGGCCCCCGCCCGAAGGCCATGAGGGCAAGCCCCGCGGCGGTGGCGATCACGCAAAAGCCCCACCAGGCCTGCCGCACCGAAACCTCGGCCGCGATCGTGCCGGGCAATTCGGGCGGCAGCCCGAAGGCGGGCGCGAGCGCCAGCGCCGCAAAGCCCGCAAGGCCCCAGACGAGGCCGCGGCGCGCGTCGATCCGCACGCCCTGCCGATGCGCCAGGGCAAAGCCCGCCGCCATCACGAGGCCGAAGCCGATCCATGCCACGACGTTCATCGCCAGCGTGCCCGCGTGCCGCGCCAGCGCGTCGCCAAGCGGCGGCGCGCCCGCGTCCGAGCCGATGTAGCCATCGGTGAAATGCGCTCGCGCACCGGACTCGTAGAGTTCGGCCTCCATCAGGAGCGGCACGACGAACCAGAACTGCAGGAGGGCTGCGAGCACGCCTGCGGCGAGGCCAGCGAACAATGCGCTGGCGCCAATCTGTCTGATCATGTCGAGCGGATCAGTGGCAGGGGAAGCCGGTGGCGTGGCGCGAATCATGGGCCACGTCGTGCATCGCGCCCGCCTGGCTGAAGCCGGCGGCAAAGATCAGGCCGAGGCCGAGCACCGCGGCAAAAGCGATGGTGGCGATGTCGGTGCTGCTGCCGGAGGCGGCGATGGTCTTGGTCGTCATGTCAAATCTCCTGTCCCGTCCACCCGACGGGGATTGGGTTGCGTCACGCAGGGCCGGTCTCCTGGCTCGCGGGTCGTGGCCTCCCCCCACCTTCCCGGGATCTCTCCCAGTGGTGTCGGGGGGACGCTCACCGCTTACAGTCGCGGGGGCGGCTGCGGCTGGGGGCCTCCTGTCTGGATCGGCCCCTTCCGCATTCCCGATTTCCTCCCCTCGGGCGCTTCGCGCCGCATCGGGGAACCTTGCCCCTCGTTTCTGCGCCGTCCGCCCACCCCGCGTCAAGCATCAAGGCCGGGGCCGAGAGGCGGTCCGGTCCCGCAAACGCGGCGGAACCCCGCGCGCAAAGGGCCGCGCGCGTTGACTTCGGGGGGCTCTGTCGCGCATAGGCGCGCGACCAAGAGCGCGAACGAGGGCGGCTTTCATGCGATTCTCCCGGCTGCGGCTGAACGGCTTCAAGAGCTTCGTCGACCCGACCGATCTGGTGATCGACGACGGGCTCACCGGTGTGGTCGGCCCCAATGGTTGCGGCAAGTCGAACCTTCTGGAGGCGCTGCGCTGGGTGATGGGCGAAAACCGCCCCACCGCGATGCGCGGCGGCGGCATGGAGGACGTGATCTTCGCCGGTGCCGCCACGCGTCCCGCGCGCAACCACGCCGAGGTCACGCTTTCGATCGACAATGCTGAGCGTCTTGCGCCCGCGGCCTTCAACGATGCCGACACGCTGGAGATCATCCGCCGCATCACCCGCGATCTCGGCTCGGCCTACCGTCTCAACGGCCGCGAGGTCCGCGCCCGCGACGTGCAGATGCTTTTCGCCGATGCCTCGACCGGCTCGCAATCGCCCGCGCTCGTGCGGCAGGGTCAGATCGCCGAGCTGATCAACGCCAAACCCACCGCCCGTCGCCGCATCCTCGAGGAAGCGGCGGGGATCTCTGGCCTCTACCAGCGCCGCCACGAGGCGGAGCTGAAGCTCAAGGGCGCCGAGCAGAACCTCGCCCGCGTCGACGACGTGGTCGAACAACAGGCCGCGCAGCTCGCCACCCTGGCGCGGCAGGCCCGCACCGCGGCGCGCTACCGCGAGATCGGGGAATCGCTGCGCGCGGCCGAGGGGCTGCTCCTTTGGCTGCGCTGGAACGCCGCCGAGACCATGCGCGGCGCCGCCGAGGAGGAGCTGCGCGAGATGGCGCAGGCCGCCGCACGGGCTGATGGCCTTGCAGGCAAGGCGGTCGAAACGCGCGCGGCCGCCGAAGCCGCGCTGCCGAATTCTAACGACAGGCCGTCCATCACCAATGAGATTGAACCCGTCGGATTTGTAAGGATAGCCATTCATTAGGGT
>NZ_JAMYXC010000241.1 GCF_024159025.1 Limimaricola litoreus | reverse complement strand
CTTTTCGGCGCGCATCCGCGCGCGGGTCTCGGCCATCACGTCGGCGATCACCTCATCGCGCACCTCGTCGAGCGGGCGCAGCGCGGGCGGGGTGATGCCGTCGAGCCGGACGGCGAAGACGCCGCCATCCTCGAAGCTCAGAAGCTCGGGGAAGTCGCCCTCCTGCGCGCGGGCCGCCGCCTCGCGGAAGGGGGCGTAATCGGCGATGCCGCCGGCCGTGCCCTCGCTCCAGTCGACCGAGCCCAGCTCCATGCCGACCCGCTCGGCCAGATCCTCCAGCGCGGCGCCACCGGCGATCAGGTCGGTGATCTCCTCGGAGCGGCGCTCGATCTCGCGGCGGGCGCGGGCGCGGGCCAGCTCGTCGCGCAAATCGGGGGCAGCCTCCTCGAAGCTCACCTCCTCGGCGGCAAGCACCGCGTTGACGCGAAACAGCGCCGGGCCGAGGCCGGTCTCGACCGGGCCGACCACATCGCCCGCCGTAGCGGCAAAGACCGGCTCCGCGGCATCGTCGAGATCGCCCTCGGCCACGTCGCCCAGATCGACTGCCTCGAGCGTCAGCCCGCGTGCCTCGACCAGATCCTCAAATTGGGCCTCGCCTGCCTCGAGCCGGGCCAGCGCTTGCGCCGCGGCCTCGTCGCTCGGATAGACGAGGCGCTCGACGAGGCGGCGCTCCTCCTGCACGTATTCGGACAGGCGCTGCTCGTAGAGTTCGCGCACCTCGTCCTCGGAGATTTCGATCTCCTCGGCCACCATCTCGGGGCGCAGCCAGGCATAGCTGATCTCGCGGATCTCGGGGGCGGTATAGGCCTCGGGCGCGGCCTCGTAGCGCGCGGCGATCTCGGCCTCGGTCGGCGCCGGGGTCTCGGCGTCGAGCAGGATCTCGGGCAGGATCACCCGCGGGCGGCCGTCCTCGGGCAGGGCGGCGGGGGCGGCGGCGAGGGTGACCGGTGCCCAGGTGATGTCGCGGCGCGACATGACGAAATCGATCATCGCGTCGACATGGGTGTCGGAGGCGGTCACGCCGCTGACCACCGCCCCTTGCAGCAGCGCGCGGGCCTCGCCCTCGCGCAGGCTTTCCTCGAACTCCGCCATGCTGAGCCCGTTGCGCGACAGCGCGTCGCGATAGGCAGCGCGGTCGAAGCTGCCGTTCAGCCCCTGAAAGGCGGGAATGGCAAGCACCTGCTCGCTCACCGCTGCGTCGCCGACCGACAGGCCGAGCTGGTCCGCTTCGGCATCGAGCACCCGCTCGGTGACGAGCTGGCCCAGCACCGCGCGGTCGAGGCCGAGCTGCTGCGCCTGCGCCATGCTGACCGCCGAGCCGGTCTGGCTTTCGAGCGCGCGGATGCGGCTTTGCAGCGCGTTGGCGTAGCTCTGGATCTCGAGCTCCTTGTCGCCCACCGTACCCAGCCGGGTCGCGTTGCCGGTGAGGCCGGTCGCCCCGAAGCCGATCAGGCCCACGAAGAGCAGGATCAGGATGATCCAGACGAATACGCGGTTGCCCTTGCTCGATGCCATTGCGGTCTCCCTGTCGCGCCCCAGCGGCGTGTGCCGTTGAATAGGCAAGCGGGCGGGGCCGTGCAAGCGGATGGGGCGCGCTCAGCGCGCGGACAGCCCCGCGAGACGGGTTTCCAACTCAGCGATGCCCCCCGCGTCGACATTGGCGAAGGCGATGCGCAGCTGGCGGCGGCCCGCCTCGGAGCCCTCGGGCGTGAACATCGTGCCGGGCAGCAAGAGCACGCCCGCCTCGTGCACCAGCCGCTGCGCCAGCGCGTCCGAGGTCTCCGCGAAGGGATGCTCGATCCAGCCGAAATAGGCGCCGCAACCCATCAGCTGCCAGCCCTGGCCCTCGAGCCGCGCGAAGCTCGCCTCCATGGCACGGCGCCGCGCGATGATCTCGGTCCGCTCGCCTGTGAGCCAGTCGCCCAGGTTCTGCATCCCCCACAGCGCCGCCTTCTGGCCGAGGCTGGTGGGGCAGATCGTCACCGTGTCGAGGAACCGCTCCATCTGCGCGATGCGCGCGACACTTGCGGTAACCGCGCCGACGCGGTGGCCGGTCAGGCGGTAGGCCTTGGAAAAGGAATAGAGCTGCACCAGCACATCGGCCCAGTTGGGATCGGCGAAGAGATCGTGGGCCGCACCCTCGCGGCTGTCGAAATCGCGGTAGGTCTCGTCGAGGATCAGCGCCAGCCCATGGGTGCGGCACAGGTCGCGGAAGGCCGCGAGGAGTGCTGCGGGGTATTCGACGCCGCCGGGGTTGTTGGGGCTGACCAGCACGATGGCGCGGGTGGCGGGGGTGATCAGCGCCGCCGCCTCTTCGGGGTCGGGCAAAAGGGCCGGACCGGTGTCGAGCGGCACGGTGCGCACGCCGGCCATGTCGTTCCACATGCGGTGGTTGAAGTACCACGGGGCGGGCAGGATCACCTCCGCGCCCTCGCCGCACAGCGCCGCGATGGCCGCGCAATAGGCCTGGTTGCAGCCTGAGGTGACCGCGACCTGTTCGGGGGCGACCTCTCCGCGGTAGTCGCGGCTCCATGTCGCCGCGATCTCGGCGCGCAGCTCGGGCAGGCCGAGCACCGGGCCGTAGAGATGGGCGCTGGCGTCCTGCATCACGATCTCGGCCATGGCGCGGCGCAGCGGCTCTGGCGGCGGATCGACGGGAGCGGCCTGGCTGACGTTCAGGAGCGGGCGGTGGGGCGGAAACTCCACCCCCTCGATCCAGCGGCGGGCCTCCATCACCGGCGGCGGAAAGGTCGATGCGGTGCGCGTGTCGCTCATGGGGCCTCCCTTGGGTGTCGCGGCGACGCTAGCCAGCGCGCGGGGCGGGCGCAATCGCCCTCGGGTCCCCTGAAACGCGAAAGGCCCCGCCGGTGGGGCGGGGCCTTGCGAGAGGGACGGGGCGGCTCAGTCCTTGCCGCGGTAGGGCTCGACATATTGCAGCGCCATGTCCCACGGAAAGAAGATCCACGTGTCCTGGCTCACCTCGGTGACATAGGTGTCGACCTGTTTGTTGCCCATCGGCTTGGCATAGACGGTGGCGAAATGCGCGTTGGGATAAAGCTCGCGCACCAGCTCCAGCGTCCGGCCCGTATCGACCAGATCGTCGACCACGAGAATGCCGGTGCCGTCGCCCATCATCTCGGCGTCGGGGGCCTTGAGCACCTTGGCGCCCGACTGGTTCTGATGCTCGTAGGACTTGACCGAGATCGTGTCGACCGTGCGGATGCCGAGCTCGCGCGCGGCGATCATCGCGGGCGCCATGCCGCCGCGGGTGATCGCGACCACGGCTTTCCAGGCGCCGTCCTCGCCGGGGCCACGCCCGTCGAGGCGCCAGGCGAGGGCGCGGCTGTCGCGGTGCAGCTGATCCCAGCTGACGTGGAAGCCCTTTTCATGCGGCAAACGGTCGGTCATCGCTCTTCAGCCTTTCGTGATGTCGGGCGCGTCGGGGTTCTTCATGCCGATCACGTGATAGCCCGCGTCGACGTGGTGGACCTCGCCGGTAACGGCCGCGCCCAGATCCGACAAGAGGTAGAGCGCGGAATTTCCGACCTCCTCTTGCGTGACCGTGCGGCGCAGGGGCGAATTATACTCGTTCCACTTCATGATGTAACGAAAATCGCCGATGCCCGAGGCGGCGAGCGTCTTGATCGTGCCGGCCGAGATCGCATTGACGCGGATCGCGTCGCGGCCCAGATCCTCGGCGAGATAGCGCACGCTGGCCTCCAGCGCCGCCTTGGCCACGCCCATGACGTTGTAATGCGGCATGACCTTCTCGGCGCCGTAATAGGTCAGCGTCAGGCAGGAGCCGCCTTCGGTCATCATCGGCGCCGCGCGCTTGACCACCGAGGTGAAGGACCACACCGAAATGTCCATCGACATCAGGAAGTTCTTCTTGGAGGTCTCGACATAGCGGCCGCGCAGCTCGGACTTGTCGGAAAAGCCGATCGCGTGAACGATGAAGTCGAGCTTGCCCCATTGTTTCTGCAATTCGGTGAAGAGCGCATCGATGCTTTCCTCGTCGCCAACATCGCAAGGCAGCACGATATCCGAGCCGACTTCGGCCGCCAGCGGGCCGACGCGCTTCTTCAGGGCCTCGCCCTGGTAGGAGAATGCGAGTTCGGCCCCGGCGCCGGCACAGGCCCTGGCGATGCCCCAGGCAATCGACTTGTCATTGGCGAGCCCCATGATGAGTCCGCGTTTTCCCGCCATCAACTGCGATGTCATGAATAATCCTCTTGCCGATCCGGCGCCGTTTCGATCCGGTGTAGGCGATAGGGAGAATGGCATCAAGGCCGGGGTGGACGTGAGGTCAGTGTTGCCTCGGAGGATCATGTGGCGTGGAACATGTAATTCGGGCTACACTGGACGGGTACGAGTGAGCGAGTTGGTATGATGGACGAGGACCGGGGCATCTTCGCGGGCGAGGATCCATTCGCGATCGCGCGGCGCTGGCTGGCCGAGGCCGAGGGGTCGGAGCCGTCGGATGCCAACGCGGCCGCGCTGTCCACGGTGGACGAGACCGGCCTGCCGGATGTGCGGGTGGTCCTGATCAAGCAGATCGAGGACAACGGCTTCGTTTTCTTCACCAATTACGAAAGCGCCAAGGCCCGGCAGATCGAGGCCACGGGCCAGGCGGCGCTGGTGTTTCACTGGAAATCCCTGCGCCGGCAGATCCGGGTCCGGGGCCGGGTGGAGCGCGAGGACGGCCCGCAGGCCGACGCCTATTACCGCTCCCGCGCGCTCGAGAGCCGGATCGGGGCCTGGGCCTCGCCGCAAAGCCGTCCCATCGCCTCGCGCGCAGAGCTCGAGGTTGAGGTGGCGCGGCTTTCGGCCGAACTTGGCGAAGATCCGCCGCGCCCGCCCTTCTGGGGGGGGTATCGGATACGACCGCTCGAAATGGAATTCTGGGCGGATGGGGCGCACAGGCTTCACGATCGCTACAAATGGGCGCGACGCGGCCCGACCGGGCCGTTCGATGTGTTACGGTTGGGACCGTGATTTCACGCATCGTGAAATTGAGGGCTTGTCGCGGCAATGCGACTGTGGTGCACAGGACCCAAAAAATGAACGGGTCGACCGTCGGCCGCTGGAGGCGGAAATGAACGAGATGCTGGACAAGCAGGCCGAAGACCGCTTCGAGCTCGCGGGTCATGTGAAATGGTTTGATCCGGCGAAGGGGTTCGGATTCATCGTGCCCGACGAAGGCGGCGCGGATATTCTGCTGCATGCGAACGTGCTGCGCAATTACGGGCAGAACTCGGTCGCCGATGGCGCCCGCATCCGGATCCAGGCGCTGCGCACCGAACGCGGCACGCAGGCCGTCGCGATCCTGTCGCTCGATCCGCCGCCGACCGCTTCCTCGGTGCCGCTGGCCGATTTCGCCGAGTTCGACCCCGATTACCTCGCCAGCCGCCCGCTCGAGCCTGCGCGGATCAAGTGGTTCGACAAGGCCAAGGGATTCGGCTTTGCCAACCAGTTCGGCGCGCCGGACGACATCTTCGTGCATGTCGAGGTGCTGCGCAGCTCCGGCCTGTCGGATCTCGAACCCGGCGAGGCGGTGGCCTTGCGGGTGATCCAGGGCCGCCGGGGCCGCATGGCGACCGAGATCCTGCCCTGGGACGCCGCGCTGCGCAATGCGCCCGTAAAAGAGGGCGAACCCGATCCGGAAGACAGCCAGTGAGGGCCGCGCTGCTGGCGGCGCTTCTGGCGGCGCTGCCGCTCGGCGCGCTGGCCGCCGAATGCGCGCCCGACCGGGTGACCGTGACGGGCGACTGGGGGCAGGCGGGTTTTTCGGTCGAGCTGGCCGACGACGCCGCCGAGCGGGCGCGCGGGCTGATGCACCGCGAGGAGATGCCGCGCATGGCGGGGATGCTTTTCGTCTATGACGCGCCGGGCCCCGTGTCCTTCTGGATGCGCAACACGCTGATCCCGCTCGACATCATCTTTGCCCGCGCCGACGGCACGATCGGCCGCGTGCACCCCCGTGCCCGCCCGCTCGACGAAACGCCGATCCCCGGCGGCGACGACATCCAGTACGTGCTGGAGATCAACGGCGGCATGGCTGACCGTCTGGGCATCTCGGAAGGCGACACGCTGCGCCATCCCGCGATCGGCTCGGCGGATGTGCCGGCCGCCGATCCCTGCGACTGAGACGGGTGCTTGCACCCGGCCGCGGCTCGGCCTAGAAGGGCGGCGGTTCGGGGCGTAGCGCAGCCTGGTAGCGCATCTGTTTTGGGAACAGAGGGTCGCAGGTTCGAATCCTGCCGCCCCGACCAATCCTCCGGTTTCATGGCATCACGACCGCCCCCGGGCGGATCGCACGCAATTCGCGGCGAATCTCCTGTGCATGTCCGGCCGTGCCGTTGCCGATGAAGCGCGCGGCAGGACCGGGGGGGGATTCGCTCGGGCCGCGGTGGCGCGTTCGAAAGCCCCGGACATGACCCATTTCGCCCCGCAGGACGGCTGTTGCCCTGCCGACACGCCCCTTCGTGGACAAGTCGAACCGGACCTGTGCACCTCCTGTGGACAAAGCCGATGCGGGGCCCGGGCGTGCGACGCTCGGCCCGCGATCCCGCGCCGATCCCCTTTTGCAAAAGAGCCGCCGCGCCGCCGCCGCGCCCCGCCGGCCCTGTGGAAAACCCTGTGGGGAAACCGCGAACTGCGGTGGGCGGAATCCGTCCCCTCGCGGGGGGCTGCGGGATTCGTCGCAGGCCCCCGTGCCGCGCGTTGACCCTGCGCGCGGGGCTGCTCAGGGTCGCGCGACCGGGGGGCTGACCCCCGGCGCGACGAAACGGGAACACGCCATGCAGATCGAACGGGGCTATACCATCGCCGGGCGCGATCCGCTGGCCGGACTGGCCATGCGGCGCGTGACGCTGGGCGATGGGCGCGGCGGTCAGGTGCCGCGCGACTG
>NZ_JAMYXC010000301.1 GCF_024159025.1 Limimaricola litoreus | reverse complement strand
AGGAGATCACGATCCCCGCCATGCGCCCGTAGGGCGGCACCCCGGCGGCGCGGCGCGCCGCGGCCGCGGCGGCCCAGAACCCCTCCTCGTCGCCCGACAGGATCGCGCGGATCACCGGATGCTCGGGCTGAAAGCTCTGCAGAAGCGCCGTGCCGCGCGCCTCGGCCCGGCCCGCGCGCCCCGCCACCTGCCGCATCAGCTGGAACGTGCGCTCGGCGGCGCGCAGGTCCGAACCCTGAAGCCCCAGATCGCTGTCGATCACCCCCACCAGCGTCAGCTTAGGAAAATTGTGCCCCTTGGCGACGAGCTGCGTGCCCACCACGATGTCGGCCGCCCCTTCGGCGATCTCCAAGATCCGCGCCTTGAGCGCGCGGGCCGAGCCGAAGAGATCCGAGGAGAGCACCGTCACGCGGGCCTCGGGAAACAGCGCCTGCGCCTCTTCGGTGATCCGCTCCACCCCCGGCCCCACGGCGGCGAGCTTGCCCGCCACTTCGCAGTTCGGACAGGTCTCGGGCATGGGCGCGGTCTCGCCGCATTGGTGGCACATCAGCCGCTTGAGAAAGCGGTGTTCGACCATTCGCGCGTCGCATTGCTTGCAGCCGATCTGGTGGCCGCAGGCGCGGCACAGCGTCAGCGGCGCATAGCCGCGCCGGTTGAGAAACAAGAGCGACTGCTCGCCACGCTCCAGCCGCTGCATCACCGCGCCCTTCAGGGCGGGCGAGATCCACGAGCCCGAGGGCACATCCTCGGTCCGCATGTCGATGGCGCGCATCTCGGGCATCACGGCGGGGCCATAGCGGCTTTCGAGATCGAGCCGGGCGTATTTGCCCGACTGTACATTGACCCAGCTTTCCAAGGAGGGCGTGGCCGAGGCCAGCACCACCTGAGCCTTTTCCAGCGAGGCGCGCAGCACCGACATGTCGCGCGCGTTGTAAAGCACACCGTCCTCCTGCTTGTAGGAGGTGTCGTGCTCCTCGTCGACGACGATGAGGCCAAGATGCGTGAAGGGCAGAAACAGCGCCGAGCGCGCGCCCACCACCAGCTGCGCGCCGTTTTCGGCCACCATCTTCCAGCAGCGCCGCCGCTCGGTCGTGGTCACGCCCGAATGCCATTCGGCGGGTTTGGCGCCGAAGCGCGCCTCGACGCGGGTCAGGAACTCTGCCGTCAGCGCGATCTCGGGCAGGAGCACCAGCGCCTGCCGCCCGCGGGCGAGACAGGCCGCGACGGCCTCCAGGTAGACCTCGGTCTTGCCCGAGCCGGTGACGCCCTTCAGCAGCGTCGTGCCGTAGCGCCCCGCTTCGATCCCCTCGCGCAGCCGGGCCGCCGCCTCGGCCTGATCGCCGGCGAGCGTCTTGCCCGGCATATGCGGATCGAGGACGGGATACGGCACATCGCGCGGCGCCTCCTCCTCGGCCACGGCGCCCGAGGCCACCAGCCCCTTGACCACCGAGGAGCCGACGCCCGCGAGATCGGCGAGCTCGCCCAGCATGAAGCCCATGCCGTCATGCTCTTCCAGCAGGTCGAGCACCCGGGCGCGGGCCGGCGTCATCCGCCCCGGCTGGCCATGGCCGCGGCGAAAGATCTTGCGCATCCCCGGCGGGTCGGTCAGCCCCGGCGCGCGGGTGGCGAGCCGCAGCATCGCGGGCATCGGCGTCAGCGTGTAATCCGCGACGCGGCCCAGGAATTCACGCATGGCCGGGCGCATCGCGGGGATGTCGAGCACGCGGATCGCGGATTTCACCTTGGCGGGATCGTAATCTCCCGCGCCCGCCCCCCAGACCACGCCGGTGACCTTTCGGGGGCCGAACGGCACCTCCACATGGTCGCCCGCGGCACAGCCGCCCGGCGGCGCGCGGTAATCGAGCACCCGGTCGAGCGGCTGGGTCGTCAGCACGCCGATCAGCGCGCCTTCCGGAAAGCGGGGCGATGTCATGGGCGGGCGGCAATCCTCTGGCGCGGCGGAGAGGCCAACATGCGCCGCGCGCTCGCCCGCTTCAAGAGAGCGGGGCGCCTGATCCTTCACGCGGGGGCCCCGGCACCCCATCTGAGGGAAAGACGCTGTTCCGCCGCCTCGGCTCTTGCTAGACCGGGCGCGACGCCGCGCGCCCCGCGCCGGGACGCGCCCCACCTGACAGGGAGAGACCCATGAAATTCTTCGTCGACACCGCCGAAATCGACCAGATCCGCGAACTGCACGACCTGGGCATGGTCGATGGCGTGACCACCAACCCGTCGCTGATCATGAAATCGGGCCGCGACATCAAGGAAGTGACCAAGGAGATCTGCTCCATCGTCGAGGGTCCCGTCTCGGCCGAGACCGTGGCGCTCGATTCCGAGGGCATGATCGCCGAAGGGCGCGAGCTCGCCAAGATCGCCGATAATATCGCGATCAAGGTGCCGCTGACCTGGGACGGCCTCAAGGCCTGCAAGGTGCTCTCGGACGAGGGCCGCATGGTCAACGTCACGCTGTGCTTCTCGGCCAACCAGGCGCTGCTTGCCGCCAAGGCCGGCGCGACCTTCATCTCGCCCTTCATCGGTCGTCTCGACGACCTGAACCTCGACGGGATGGAGCTGATCGCCGACATCCGCGAGATCTACGACAACTACGGCTTCGAGACGCAGATCCTCGCCGCCTCGATCCGCAGCGCCAACCACATGTCCGAGGCCGCCAAGATCGGCGCCGACGTCGCCACCGCCCCCGCGGCGGTGATCAAGGCGATGGCCAACCACGTGCTGACCGACAAGGGCCTCGACGCCTTCATGAAGGACTGGGCCTCGACCGGTCAGAAGATCGTCTGAGCCCCTCGGCGGGGCGCTGTGCCTTCCGGGCCGCGCCCCGCCGCATTCTTGCCACACCGGGGCGCATCGCGGCGGCACGGCTGCTAACATCCCCGGGAGACGACAGCCCGGATGCGCCCAGATGACAGACGACCCCAAGACCGATGACGGGCTGCGCGACCGCATCCTCGCGGACCCCGCCCGCCTGCTCGACGACCCCGAGATCATGCGCGCCCTCGTCGCCGCCGATACCGAGGCCAAGGGGGCGAACATCGTCGATCTGCGCGGCCTCGCCATGGAGCGGCTGCAGGGCCGGCTCGACCGGCTCGAGGACACGCATCGCTCGGTGATCGCCGCCGCCTACGAGAACCTCGCCGGGACCAACCAGATCCACCGCGCCGTGCTGCGGATGATGGATGCGACCCGCTTCGAGACCTTCCTGCAGGACCTTTCGGGCGAGGTGGCCGACATGCTGCGCGTCGACGTGGTGCGCCTCGTGCTGGAAACCGCCAGCCCCGAGGACGACCCGGCCATCGCCCGGCTGTCGGACGTGCTGTCGGTGGCCGAGCCCGGCTTCGTCGCCGATTACGTGACTCAGGGGCGCAACGTGCCGCTCAGGCAGGTCTCGTTGCGCGCGGTGGAGCCGCAGGAGGCCGGGCCCTACGGCGCGCGCGCGCCCGACATCCTGTCGGAGGCCTGCCTGAAGCTCGACTTCGGCCCGGGCCGCCTGCCCGGGATGCTGCTTCTTGGGGCTTCGGACGAAAACCGCTTCGCACCGGCGCAGGCGACCGATCTCATGGGGTTCTTCGCCGGGGTGTTCGAGCGGCAGATGCGGCGTTGGCTGTCATGATCTCGCCCGCGCTCACCGATGCGATGGGCCGCTGGCTCGACCATGAGCGGGCGCTGAACGCCGCCGCGCAGAACACGCTGACCGCCTATCAGGGCGACGTGCTGGGCTTTCTGGCCTTCATGCAGAATCACCACGCTGAGGCGCAGGGGCTGGGTGCCATCGCCCGGGTCACAGTGTCGGACATGCGCGCCTGGATGGCGCATGAGCGCGGCCGCGGCTTGTCGGCGCGCAGCCTCGCCCGGGCGCTTTCGGCGGTGAAGAGCTTCTATCGCTGGCTCTCGGTGCGCGAGGGGTTCGAGCCCACCGCCGTGCTCTCGACCCGCGCGCCGCGCATGAAGGCGCGGCTGCCGCGCCCGCTCGACGAGGAGGCGGCCAGCCGGATGCTGGAGACGGTGGAGCTGCAATCGCGCGAGCCTTGGGTGGCGGCGCGCGACGTGGCGGTGGTGACGCTGCTGTGGGGCTGCGGGCTGCGCATATCCGAGGCGCTGTCGCTCACCGGGGCGCAGCTCCCCCTGCCCGAGACGCTGCGCATCACCGGCAAGGGCGGCAAGGAGCGGCTGGTGCCGGTGCTGCCCGCCGCCCGCAAGGCGGTTTCGGACTATGTGAAGCTCTGCCCGCATCCGATGGATGCCGCCCTACCGCTGTTTCGCGGCGTGCGCGGCGGGGCGCTGAGCCCACGGCCGATCCAGAAGGCGATGGAGATGGCGCGGATGCAGCTCGGCCTGCCCGCCACCGCGACGCCGCATGCGCTGCGTCACAGCTTTGCCACGCATCTGCTGAGCGCGGGCGGCGACCTGCGGGCGATTCAGGAACTTCTCGGCCATGCGTCGCTTTCGACCACACAGACCTATACCGCGGTCGATGCAGCGCGGTTGATGGAAATCTACGACCGCGCCCACCCCCGCGCCTGACGCCCACGCGTTGCACATGGTGCCGGGATCGGCCAAGAGGGACGCATGACGGACGAACGCAAGGCCCTTGGGGTCCATCTCTTCACCGCCACCGGTGCGGTCTTTGCCATGCTCGCCATGCTGGAGGCGGCGCAGGACGACTGGAGCATGATGTTCCTGTGGCTCGTCGTGGCCTTTGCGGTCGACGGCGTCGACGGGCCCCTGGCGCGCAAATACGATGTGAAGCGCAACGCGCCGATCTTCGACGGCGTGCTCTTGGACCTGATCATCGACTATCTGACCTATGTCTTCGTCCCGGCCTATGCGCTGTTCGAATCGGGGCTGCTGCCCGGCTGGACCGGCTGGCTGGCGATCATCGTCATCACCTTCGCATCGGCGCTCTACTTTGCCGACAGCCGGATGAAGACCAAGGACAACAGTTTTCAGGGCTTTCCGGGCTGCTGGAACATGCTGGTGCTGGTGCTCTTCGCGCTTTCGCCCAATTTCTGGATCATCCTCGCGCTGGTGGTGGTGCTGGCGGTGACGATGTTCCTGCCGGTGAAGTTCATCCACCCGGTGCGCACGAAGCGTTGGCGCGCGGTGTCGCTGCCGATGGCGCTGGCCTGGACCTTCTTCGCGGGCTGGGCAGCCTGGGTCGATTTCGATCCGGCGAGTTGGGCGCATTGGGGGCTCGTCATCACCTCGGCCTATCTGCTCTGCGCGGGTGCGGCGCAGCAGCTCGTTCACGGCAGGGACGGCTAGAGCCGCGTCAGCGCCACGCCCGAGACGATAAGCAGGGCCGAGACTGCCTTGATGCGGTCCATCCGGTCGCCGAAGGCGGCCCAGCCGATCAGCACGGCAAAGAGGATCGAGGTTTCGCGCAGCGCGCTCACCAGCGCGATCGGCGCCAGCGTCATCGCCCAGACGGCGATGGCATAGGCGCCGTAGGAGGCCACCGCCGCCAACGCCCCCTGCCCCCAGACGCGCGGCGAGACGCGCAGAAGCCCGCGCCCGCGCATGGCGAAGGCGACGGGGGGAAACAGCAGCGCCTGCGCCACGAAGAGCCAGCCCACATAGGCCACCGGATCGCCCGAGACCCGCGCGCCCAGACCGTCGACCAGCGTGTAACCGGCCGTGCCCGCCGCAGCGCCCAACGCATAGGGGATGAGCCGGCGGCTTTCGCCCGAGCCCAGCGCGCCGCGCGCCATGCCCAGAATGCCCAAGCCCAGCACCAGCACGCCCGCCACCGCCATCGGCGCGATCGCGTCCGACAAAAACAGCGCGCTGGCCAGCAGCACCGCCATCGGCGCGGCGCCCCGCGCGATCGGGTAGACCCGGCTCAGATCGCCATGCTCGTAAGCGATGGCGAGAAAGGTGTTGTAGGTCGCGTGGCAGATGGCCGAGCCCGCGACCCAGGGCCAGACCTCCATCGCAGGGAACGGCCGCGTCAGCGCCACCGCCAGCCCCATGACGCCCTGCACCAGCGCCAGGATCACCATGCCCGCCACCTTGGAGGCGCCGAGCTTGATCATGGCGTTCCAGCTGGCGTGCAGGAGCGCCGCCAACATCACCGCGAGAAAGACGGGCAGCGTCATCGCGGGACGCGGCCGGGCTTGCGTATTTTCGGAAAGATGAACCAAGAGGCGCGCGCCCCCCGTTCATCTTTCTCCAAATACGCACATCCGCCGCCGCAGCCCGCGCGGCGGCGGATCATGCTCACGCCAGCGCCGCGTCGCAGCGGCCGCAGACGCCCGGATGCGCATGGGTGCCGACGTCGGGCAGGATCTTCCAGCAGCGCTGGCACTTCTCGCCCTCGGCCCGCTCGAACACCACGCCGACGCCGTCCACCTCCGGCAGGCGGAACGCCTCGGCCGGGGAGGGATCATTGGTCAGGTAGATCGCCGAGGTGATGCACAGATCCTCGAAGCTGACGCTCTTGAGCGCCCTGAGGGCCTCAACGTCGCGCACATGCACCACTGGCGCCGCCTCGAGCGAGGCGCCGATCACCTTGTCGCGCCGCGCCACTTCGAGCGCCGCCGTCACCACGCGCCGCACCCGGCGGATCGCGGTCCACTTGGCAGCCAGCTCCTCGTTGCGCCAGCCCTGAGGCGTTTCGGGGATGTCGGTCAGGTGCACCGAAGCGTCGTCGCCCGGGTTCCGCTCCAGCCAGACCTCCTCCATCGTGAAGACGAGGATCGGCGCGAGCCAGGTCGTCAGCCGGTGATAGAGCAGATCGAGCACGGTGCGCGCGGCGCGGCGGCGCGCCGTGTCGCCGTCGCAGTAGAGCGCGTCCTTGCGGATGTCGAAGTAGAAGGCCGACAGCTCCACGGTGGCGAAATCGAACACCGCGCGGAACACGCCCTGGAAATCGTAGGCGTCGTAGCCTTGGCGCACGGTCTCGTCGAGCTCGGCCAACCGGTGCAGCACCCAGCGCTCCAGCTCGGGCATCTCCGAGGGGTCCACCCGGTCGCTTTCCGAGAAATCGGCCAGCGAGCCCAGCATAAAGCGCATGGTGTTGCGCAGGCGGCGGTAGCCGTCGGCCACGCCCTTGAGGATCTCCGGCCCGATGCGCAGGTCGCCGGTGTAGTCCGACTGCGCCACCCAGAGCCGCAGGATGTCGGCGCCGTATTGCTTGGTGACATCCGCCGGGCTGACGGTGTTGCCCAAGCTTTTGGACATCTTCATGCCCTTCTCGTCGAGCGTGAAGCCATGCGTCAGCACGCCCCGGTACGGCGCGCGCCCCTTGGTGCCGCAAGATTGCAGCATCGAGGAATGAAACCAGCCGCGATGCTGGTCGGTGCCTTCGAGGTAGAGGTCGGCCAGACCGTCGTCCGAGCCGTCCTCACGGTCGCGCAGCACGAAGGCATGGGTGGAGCCGGAATCGAACCACACGTCGAGGATGTCGAAGACCTGGACGTAATCCTCAGGGTTCACCGCATCGCCGAGGAAGCGTTCCTTGGCGCCCTCCTTGTACCACGCATCCGCCCCTTCGGCCTCGAAGGCCTCCAAGATGCGGGCGTTGACAGCCTCGTCGCGGAGCAGGAAGTCGGGATCGGTGGGCTTGGCCCCCTTCTTGACGAAGCAGGTCAGCGGCACGCCCCAGGCGCGCTGGCGCGACAGCACCCAGTCGGGGCGGCTTTCGATCATCGAATGCAGCCGGTTGCGCGCGGCCTTCGGCGTCCAAGTCACCAGCTCGTCGATCGAGGTCAGCGCCCGCTCGCGGATGGTCTTGCCATAGTCGTCCTGCCCGTCGCCCACCGCGCGGTCGATCGCGGCGAACCATTGCGGCGTGTTGCGGAAGATCAGCGGCGCCTTGGAGCGCCAGCTGTGCGGGTAGGAGTGCTTGATCTTGCCGCGGGCAAAGAGCTTGCCGCTCTCGGCCAGCTTCTCGATGACAGCCGCGTTGGCATCGCCCTCCTTGCCGTTGGGCTTGAGGATGCGCTTGCCGCCGAAAAGCGGCAGGTCGGCGCGGAAGGAGCCGTCCTCCTCGACGTTGTAGGTGATGACCTCCGCCAGCATGCCTGCGTCGCGGTAAAGCTCGAACTCGTCCATGCCGTGGCTCGGCGCGCAATGCACGAAGCCGGTGCCGTCCTCATCGGTGACGAAGGGCGCGGGGCGGAAATCGCGCGGCTGGTCCCACTCGCCCTCGCCGCCTTCGATCCCCGCGAAGGGATGGGCGAGCGAGAGGCCTTCCAGCGACGGCGCGTCGCCGATCCGCTCCCAGCCGTCGACGCGGGCCTTGCCAAGGCAGCCCTCGGCCAGCTTGTCGGCCAAGAGCAGCTTGTCGCCCGTCCTGACCCAGTTGTCCTCGGGCGAGGCCGTGATCTGGTAGACGCCGTAGGAGATGTCGGGGTGGTAGACCACGCCCTTGTTCGAGGGGATGGTCCATGGCGTCGTGGTCCAGATCACGACGTCCGTGCCATCGAGCAGCGGGTCATCCGAGCCCTGCACCGGGAAGCGCACCCAGATGGTGAAGCTTTCCTTGTCGTGATACTCGACCTCGGCCTCGGCCAGCGCGGTTTTCTCGACGGGCGACCACATCACGGGCTTGGAGCCCTGATAGAGCACGCCGTTCATCAGGAATTTCTGGAATTCCTCGGCGATCACCCGCTCGGCATGGAAGTCCATCGTCAGATAGGGCTTTTCCCACTTGCCGGTGACGCCGAGTCGCTTGAACTCGTCGCGCTGCACGCCGACCCAGCCATCGGCGAACTTGCGGCATTCCTGCCGGAAGTCGATCACCGGGACCTCGTCCTTGTCGCGGCCCTTCTTGCGGTACTGCTCCTCGATCTTCCACTCGATCGGCAGGCCGTGGCAGTCCCAGCCGGGGATGTAGCGCGCGTCGCGGCCCATCATCTGCTGGGAGCGGACCACCATGTCCTTGAGGATCTTGTTGAGCGCGTGGCCGATGTGCAGGTTGCCGTTGGCGTAGGGAGGGCCGTCATGCAGCGTGAAGGGCTTACGCCCCTTGGCGCGCTCGCGCAGCCGGTCATAGACCCCGATCTCCTCCCAGCGCGAAAGCCAGCCCGGCTCGCGCTTGGGCAGGCCCGCGCGCATCGGAAACTCCGTGCGCGGCAGGTTCAGGGTGTCCTTGTAGTCGGGGGCTTGGGTCGGGGTGTCGGGCGTATCGGCGCACATCGCTGTTCGGTCCTGTCGAAGTCCGGTCGTGTCGGAATGTCAAATGAGGGGCGGCGCGGCCTTGGCTCATGCGCCTTGTCCCGGCGGCCCTGATCCTCAGAGCGCCGGGCCGGTAATTCGCGTGATATGGGCGCGAAGGGCCTGCATGGCGCCGCTTATAGGCGCAGGCCGGAGGCGGGTAAAGCGCGCCCGTTTCCAGCGCCGCGGATCGGCGCTATGACCTTCCCTGAGAAGGAGCCCGCCATGCCAGAGCCGCGCATCGAGGTCAGCCCGGAGGACATCGCCCGCGTCGTCGCGCGGTTCTACGAGCGCGTGCGCGCCCATCCCGGCCTCGGCCCGGTCTTCGGGCGCCACGTCACCGACTGGCCCACGCACGAGGCGCGGATCGTGGCCTTTTGGGAAAGCGCGATCCTCGGGCTGCCGGGCTATCGCGGCAGCCCGGTGGCGGTGCACCGCGACGCGCGCGACGTGCGACCGGGCATGTTCGCGCCGTGGCTGGCACTCTTCGACATGACCCTGCGCGAGGAACTGCCACCCGAAACCGCCCAGGCCTGGTCGGCGCTGGCGCACCGCATCGGCCGCACGCTGCGCGCGGGCGTGACCGAGCGTGAAACGCTGCCCGGCGGCATCCCCAAGCTGATTTAGGTTCCATGAGAACAATGTGACGGGCGCGATCCTTCTTCGCGCTCAGCGCCGGTCTATCTCCCGCCTTAACAAAGAATTACGGCAATGGGAGACACCTGATGATCAACCAGACGAGTATTCGCGGCCTCGCCTTCGGCATGGCCGGTGCCATCGCCCTGACCGGTGCCGCACAGGTCGCGCAGGCCGAAAGCCATTCCGAAAGCGCGATGGCGCAAGAGCCCGTCGTGCTCGTGCCGCCGGTGCGCGGCTTCATCGACAGCCTCGCAGGCTCGGAGCCGATCAACGAAAAGACCCCCGAAAACGCGCGCCAGACGCTGATCGACGCGCAGACCGGTGCGGATGTCGAGATGCCCGCCGCCGATGTCGATGAGGTCACTCTTTCGGTCGGCCCGACGGGCGAGGTCAACGTGGTGCTGGTGCGTCCCGAAGGCTCGCAGGGCCAAACCCTGCCCGGCGTGGTCTATTTCCACGGTGGCGGCTGGGTCTTGGGCAACTACACCACCCACGAGCGGCTGATGCGCGACATGGCCAACCAGACCGGCGCCGCCTTCGTCTTCGTGGAATACACCCCCGCCCCCGAGGCCAAGCACCCGGTCCAGATCGAGCAGGACTATGCCGTTCTGCAATACGTCTCGGAGAACGCGGAGGATTTCGGCATTGACCCCGAGCGCCTCGCCACGGCGGGCGACAGCGTCGGCGGTCAGATGGTCTCTTCCGTGGCGATGATGGCCGAGGCGCAGGGCGGACCCGAGATCGACGCGCAGGTGATGTTTTACCCCGTCACCACCGCCGAGCTCGACAGCGAAAGCTACGAGCTCTTCGCCGATGGCCCGTGGCTCACCAAGCCTGCGATGGAGTGGTTCTGGGAAAACTACCTGCCCGAGGGCGCCGACATTTCCGATCCGATGATCTCGCCGCTGATGGCGAGCGAGGAGCAGCTTGCCAATTTCGCGCCGACGCTGGTGATCACCGACGAGAACGACGTGCTGCGTGACGAGGGCGAGGCCTTTGCGACCAAGCTGGTCGAGGCAGGGGTCGAGACCGAGACCACCCGTTATCTGCACACGATCCACGACTTCGCGATGCTCAACGCCATCGCCGATACGGCGCCCACCCGCGCCGCGATCGAGCAGGCGGCGGGTTTCCTGCGCGAGCACCTCGATATCGAGACCGCCATGACGCAGGCCGGGGCGATGGACGACATGTCTGAAGTTGAAGCCGAAGCGGAGCAGTCCGCGAACTGATCCTGCCTGTCTTGAACGACCAAACGCCCCGCCCTTTCCGGTGGGGCGTTTGCGTCTCGATCAGCCGCGCGCGCCGAAAAGCCCGGTCAGCGCCCGGCCCACCAGCCCCGAGACCGATGGCCGCTCCACCGCGCGGAACGGCAGCGGGCGGCAGACCTCGATCGCCGCGACGCCGACCCGCGCGGTCAACGCGCCGTTGACCACGCCCTCGCCAAAGCGGCGCGAGACGCGGGACAGCACGCCGCCCCCCGCGACCGAACCGATGAGATCGTCGCCCACCGCCACCGCGCCCGTCGCCACAAGATGGACAAAGACCGAGCGCGTCAGCCGCCATGCGCCCAGCGTGCCCGACCGGCCGCCATAGATCTCGGCCACGCGGCGGATCATCCGCAGGTTCGAGGTCAGCGCCGCCGTCACATCGGCCAGCGCCAGCGGCACCACCGCCGTCACCGTCGCCACCTGTCGCGCCGCGCCTTCGACCTCGCGCAGCGCCAGCCGGTCCAGCGGCGCGAGCAATTCGCGCTCCGACAGCGCCAGCAGGCCGTCGGCGTCGAAGACCTCGCCCTCGCGCGCCTTCACCCGCGCCACGCCCGGGGCCAGCTCGTCGCGCCTGGCATAAAGCGCCAGCATCTGCGCCGAGACCGATTGCGCGAGCTTCAGATCCTGCGCGCCCAGCGCAGCGCCTGCGTCCCTCTGGATATGATCGAGCCGCGCCAGCCGCCGGAAGGCCCAGGCCTCCTTGACCGCGATCGCCAGCAGGAGGGCCAGCACCAGCGCCAGCAGCACGCCCGCGATCATCCCCAGCACCGGGTTCGCCGCCAGCAGCCCCGCGACCCAGCTCCACGCCGCGACCGAGAGCATGAAGGTCACCAGCGTGGCCAATGCGGCGAAGAACCAGCGCGCCAGCTTCGAGCGCGGCCGCGTGGCCATCGCCGCGACGCTGTGCATCGCGGCCCCCTGCGGCAGGCCCGGCTCGGGCACCGGCGGCGCGGTGGCGGGGGTGACCTCGGGCGCGATCTCTTCTTCGAGGTCGATCATCACCGGGCCGCGTCGTTTCTCGTCGCTCATGACCTCTCCCTCACAGCCGGTCGCCCAGAAGGAACTCCGCCGCCCGGTCGAGCCGGATATGCGGCGGCCCCTCGCCGGGCTTCAGGCTCAGCCGCGCGGGCGCGAAATTCATCACCGCATAATCCCCGTCGAGCCATGTCTCCGCGCCAGCCCGCGCAGGTGCCAAGAGCTGCGAGGGGTCCTCGGGCAACGCGCCCGCATTGAGCGCCGCCTGCCGCCCCGTATCGAGCAGCTTGCCGCGCACCACGTCGATCTCCTCGCCGCCATGGGCGATCCGGTCCTCGACCGTCGTGCGCAGCGCCGCGATCGACATGGCCTGCGTCCTGGCCCCGGCGAAATCGGCCCGATCGCGCGCGTCGCGCAACAGCGCCTCGGTGATCGCGGCGAGCTTGGCATGCTCGCTGTGGTGCAGATGGTCGGCCTTGGTCGCGGCAAAGAGGATGCGGTCGATGCGGCGGCCCTGGAAGATGCGGCTGAGAAAGGCGTTCCGACCGGGGCGGAAAGCGCGCAGGATGTCGGCCATCGCCGCGCGCAGATCTTCGACCGCCTGCGGCCCGGCATGGATCGCGCTCAGCACGTCCACCAGCACCACCTGCCGGTCGATCCGCGCGAAATGATCGCGAAAGAACGGCTTCACCACCTCGCGTTTGTAGGCCTCGTAGCGCCGCGCCATCTCGCGTCCCAGGCTGCCGCGCGCCCCCGCCTCGCCCGGCAGCGGCGCAAAGGTCAGCACCGGCGAGCCCTCGAGATCGCCCGGCAGCAGGAACCGTCCCGGCGTGCAATCCGAATAGCCCGCCTCGCGCGCGGCGTTGAGATAGGCGGTGAAACCCTGCGCCAGCGCCTTGGCGCGCGGCTCATCAAAGGGGGCCGCCGGATCGGTGGCCCCGACCATCTCGTGAAACGCCGCCGCCTCGGGTATCGCGCCCGCCCGCCGGGCCACGCGGGCCAGAGCCTCGCGCGCCCAGGTGGCGTGGTCCTTCTCGATCAGCCCGAGGTCGAGCAGCCATTCGCCGGGATAATCGACGATGTCGAGATGCATGGTCTTCGGCCCCTGCACCCCGGCCAGAAGCCCGCCCTGCTGCACCCGCAGGCTCAGCCGCAGCGCGCTTGCCCGCCGCGTGCCCTCCGGCCAGCTCGGCTCGGGCGACAGAAGCTGCGCGAGATGGCCCTCGTAATCGAAGCGCGCCACCGTGTCGTCGGGCTGCGGCTGCAGCACCGCGCCGAGGATGCGGGACCCGGCGGCGAACTGCGGCATCCTGCCCCGGTCCATCAGATTCGCCACCAGCGATGTGATGAACACCGTCTTGCCCGCCCGCGACAGCCCCGTCACGCCAAGCCGGAGCACCGGATCGCTGAAGGGCGCGGCCAGACGGTCGGCCACCCCTTCCACGCCGCGCGTGATGCCCTCCGTGATCGTCCCGATGACCAATGCGATGCTCCCTGCCCCGTTCTCGCGGCAAGATAGGCATGCGCGCCCGGATTGGACAGGGGCGCGCCCGGGCGCAGACGCCGGTTTTGCGTATTTGGAGAAAGATGAAAGGGGCCGCGCGCTTGCCAAGCCGCCGGACCGGGGCTACCCGCAGCGCCATGCCACGCTATGCCCTCAAGGTCGAATATCACGGCGCGCCCTTTTCGGGGTGGCAGCGCCAGTCCGAGCATCCGTCGGTGCAAGGCGCGATCGAGGCCGCGCTCGGGCGCCTGGAGCCGCGCGAGCACACCATCGCCGCCGCCGGTCGCACCGATGCGGGGGTGCACGGGTTGGGCCAGGTCGCGCATTGCGATCTGCACAAGGACTGGGACCCGTTCCGCCTGTCCGAGGCGCTGAACTACCATCTCAAGCCCGCCCCCGTCGCCATCACCGCCTGCGCGCTCGTAGGCGGTGATTTCCATGCGCGCTTCTCGGCGACATGGCGGCTGTATCTCTTTCGGCTGGTGATGCGCCGCGCGCCGCTGACCCATGACAAGGGACTTGCCTGGCAGGTGCCGCATCCGCTCGACGCGGACGCGATGCAGGCGGGCGCGGACCGGCTGATCGGGCGGCATGACTTCACCACCTTCCGCTCCTCGATCTGCCAGGCGAACTCGCCGCTGCGCACGCTCGACAGGCTCGAGGTGGAGCGCGTCGAAGGCGCGAGCGGCCCCGAGATCCGGTTTCACGTGAAAGCCCGCGCCTTCCTGCACAATCAGGTGCGCAGCTTCGTCGGCACGCTGGAGCGGGTGGGCGCGGGCGCATGGACGCCCGACGACGTGACGGCGGCGCTGGAGGCACGCGACCGCGCCGCCTGTGGCCCGGTCTGTCCGCCGCACGGGCTCTACCTCGCCGGCGTGGGCTACGACCCCGATCCCTTCGATCACATTTGAGCAGGAACCGGGAAGAGGCTGTTGTCACCCCGTCTCCATGCGATAGCAATGGGGCCAAGGCCCGGCCAAGACCGCGCCACGAATAACGAGCGGTTCGCCGGGAGGACATCGAAGTTGCGCCATATCGCCGTGTTGACCGGCCTGTCGGTCCTTGCCCTGACCACCACCGCGGCCATCGGCCAGGACGTCCGCTTCGAGATCGACGTCGCCGACGAGGATCTCGAATCCGTGCTGGAGAACGCCTCGCTTCTCGTGGCGCTCAAGGACGACGAGAACCCGACCCCGCAGGACTACGTCGCCGCCGCCCGCGCCGATTACCGCCGCCTGCTCACGGGGCTTTACGCCGAGGGCTATTTCGGCGGCACCGTCTCGATCCTCGTCAACGGTCAGGAGGCCGCGGGGCTGGCGCCGCTCGACGCGCCCGCGCGGATCGACGACATCGCGATCCGGGTGGACCAGGGCCCGCGCTTCACCTTCGGCCGCACCGAGATCGCCCCGCTTGCCCCCGGCACGGAGCTGCCCGAAGAGTTCGCGCCCGGCGAACGGGCCAGCGCCGATGCGATGCGCGCCGCCGCCCGCGCGGGCGTCGACGCCTGGGAGGCGGTCGGCTTCGCCAAGGCCGAGGTCGGGGATCAGGACATCGTCGCCGACCACGCGACCGAACGGCTCGACGCCGCCGTCACCCTCGCGCCGGGGCCGCGGCTGCGCTTCGGCGCGCTCACCGTCACCAGCAACGAGGACGTGCGCGAGGAGCGCATCCGCGCCATCGCCGACCTGCCCGTGGGCCGCGTCTACGACCCCGAGGCGCTCGACTTCGCCGCCACCCGCCTGCGCCGCACCGGCGCCTTCGACGCGGTGGCCTTCATCGAGAGCGAGGAGATCGGGCCGAACGACACCCTGCCCTTCGACCTGACGGTCAGCGAATCGCTGCCGCGCCGGATCGGCTTCGGCGCCGAGATCTCCACCGTCGAGGGCTTGGGGCTTTCGGCCTTCTGGCTGCACCGCAACCTTCTGGGCGGGGCCGAGCGGTTTCGGATCGAGGGCGAGATCTCGGGCATTGAGGGCGAGGTCCCCGGCGTCACCGGATCGGGCGGCGCCGATTACCGGATCGGCACCACCTTCAATCGCCCCGCCACCTTCCGCGCCGATGTCGATCTCGTGGCCGAGGCCGAGATCAAGCACGAGAACGAGATCGACTACACGCTCGACCAGTTCAGCGCCGAGGTCGGGCTGTCGCGCTATGTCAACGAGCAGCTGAGCTACTCGGCCGCCATCGGCATCCTCACCGCGCGCGAGGAGACCGAGGCGAGGGTGCGCGACTATACCCTGCTGACCCTGCCGCTCGACGCCACGCTCGACCGGCGCGACGCGCCGCTCGATGCAAAGAACGGCTATTACATCGATGCCGAGGTCACGCCCTTTCTGGGCGTCGCCGGGACCGACAGCGGCGCGCGGCTCTATGTCGACAGCCGCGCCTATCGCAGCTTCGGCGAAAGCGGCCGGCTGACGCTGGCCGCGCGCGGCCAGCTGGGCTCGGTGCTGGGCTCGGGCCTTGCCGAGACCCCGGCCGATTTCCTGTTCTACTCGGGCGGCGGCGGCACCGTGCGCGGCCATGAATACCAATCGCTCGGCGTCACCTATAGCCGCGACTTCGGCGATGGCCCCACCGAGGTCCGCTCGGGCGGCAAGAGCTTCGCGGGCGCGCAGCTGGAGGCCCGCTTCGGCGTTACCGAAAAGATCGGCGCCGTGGGCTTTTACGACATCGGCTATGTCGAGGCGGACGCCCTGCCCGACGGCGAGGGCGACTACCAGGCCGGCGCCGGGGCGGGGCTGCGCTACACCACCCCGATCGGGCCGGTGCGGCTCGATCTCGCCACCCCCGTCACCGGCGAGGACGCCTATGAGAGCGTCCAGGTCTACATCGGAATAGGACAGTCGTTTTGAAGCAGCTTTCCCGCGCCGCCGCGATCTCCATCGCCACCGTAGCACCCACCATGCTGCCCGCGCAGGACGAGGCCGACCGCGACCGCGGCTTTCTCACCGGGCTGATCGAGGACAATCTCTCGGGCGCCGGGCGCGAGGTGATCATCACCGGCTTTCAGGGCGCGCTCTCCTCCGCCGCCTCGATCGAGGTCATGACCATCGCCGACGACGAGGGCGTCTGGCTGCGGGCCGAGAACCTCGTGCTCGACTGGAACCGCTCGGCGCTTTTGCGCGGGCGGCTCGAGGTCGAGGAGCTCTCGGCCGAGCTGATCGAGCTGACCCGCCCGCCGATGGCCGACCCCGAGGCCCCCGCCGCCGAGGCGACCCCCTTCTCGCTGCCCGAGCTGCCGGTTTCGATCCGGCTCGACGAGCTGGCCGTCGACCGGCTGGTCCTGGGCGAGGCCTTCCTCGACGAGGAGGTGGCGCTCAGCCTGCAGGGCTCGGCCCAGCTCGCCGGTGGCGAGGGGGAGGCGCAACTCGTGGCCGAGCGGCTGGGCGACAAGGCGGGCCGCTTCGAGCTGTCGGGCAGCTATTCCAACGACAGCCGCCTGCTCGACGTGACCCTGGCGCTCGACGAGGCCGAGGACGGCATCGCCGCGCGGCTTCTGGACCTGCCCGGCAAACCTTCGGTCGAGCTTCGGGTCGAAGGCGCGGGGCCGATCGACGATTTCGACGCCGCGATCTCGCTCGCCACCGACGGGCAGCCGCGCATCAGCGGCGATTTTGCGCTCGACCGCGACGAGGCGCCCGAGGGCGGCACGGCGCCGCTCGCCTTCTCGCTCGACGTCGATGGCGACGTCACGCCGCTCATCGCCCCCGATTACGCCGAGTTCTTCGGCCCCGACGTCGGCCTCGCGGTGACCGGATCGCGCGGCGCCGACGGCGCGCTGGCGCTGTCGCGTCTGAGCATCGACGCGCAGGCGCTGAGCCTCGACGGCTCGGCCCGGATCGGTGCCGATGGCTGGCCCGAGAGCTTCGATCTCACCGGCGAGATCGCCCAAGAGGACGGCAGCCCCGTCACCCTTCCCGTGGCGGGCGGCGAGACGCGGCTCGGCCAGGCGAAACTGGCGCTGCAGTTCGACGCCAGCACCGGCGACCAATGGGTGATCGACCTGTCCGCGCAGGACTTCGTCCGCCCCGGGCTCAGCGTGCCGCAGCTTACTGTGCAGGGCGGCGGCGTGATCGTGCGCGAGAGCGATGTCGCGCCGAGCCTGTTCACCGCCGACGTGGATTACACCGCCCGCGGGCTGCAATTCGACGACGCCGACCTCGCCGAGGCGCTGGGCGAGCAGATCGGCGGCGAGATCGTGCTTGAGCGCGATGGCGACGGCCCGGTGATGATCGACCGGATCACCCTCGATGGCCCCGGCATCGCGCTCGATGCGACCGGCACCGTCGCGGGCTCCGAGAACGGCTTCGAGACGACATCGACGCTGAGCCTTGCCGCCGAGCGGCTTGAGCGCTTCTCGGGGCTGACCGGGCTCGACCTCGCGGGTGGCGCCGATCTCGACATCGACAGCACCATCCGCCCGCTCGACGGCATCTTCGACGTCACCCTCTCGGGCACCACGCAGGACCTCGCGCTCGGGATCGCGCCGCTGGACCCTTATATCGGTGGCGCGGGCGAGATCGCCCTGCGCGCCGCGCGCGACGAGACCGGCACCCGGGTCGAGGAGCTGCGCATCGCCACGCCCGAGATGACCGCGACGGCGCAGGCCGACATCACCTCGGGCGCAAGCTCCGCCGATTTCGACATCTCGGTCGAGAACGCGGGCCTCGCGCTCGACGGCGTCACCGGCCCGGCAAGCCTCACCGGCACCGCCTCGCGCGATGCGGCCGGCGTCACCACCGCCGATGTGATCGCCACCCTGCCCAATGGCCGCGCGGTGATCGACGCGACGCAGGTCTCCGAGGAGGACGGCGGGCAGGTCACGCTCGACATGACCGCCGACCTGCGCGACATCGCCCCCTTCTCGACCATCGCGGGGCGCGATCTTTCGGGCGCCGCCGATTTTTCGGCCCGGGGCACGCTCGCTCCCGATGCCTCGACCTTCGATCTGGTGATCGACGCCGAGACGGTCGACCTCGTCACCGGCGTGCCGCAGGCCGACCCGCTTCTGCGCGGGCAGGCCAGCCTGTCTGGCCGCGCCGTGCGCTCCGGCCCCGAAAGCTTCCGCGTCGAGAATCTCGACCTCGTGGCACAGAGCCTGACCGCCAAGGGCCGCGCCGAGCTCAACGGCACCACCGCCCTGTTCGACATCGACGCCTCCGCCGCCGATCTCGCCCCCGTGGGCGAGGCGGTGGAGATGCCGCTGTCGGGCGCGATCGAGATCTCGGCCACGGGCGAGATGCAGACCGATCTGAGCCGCGCCGACATCACGCTCGACGCCACCGCGACCGATCTCGTCACCGGCATCGCACAGGCCGATCCGCTGCTCGAAGGCCGGGTCGAGCTTTCGGGCCACGCGGTTCGCTCGGGCGAGATGGCGTTTTCGGTCGAGGATCTGATCCTCGCGGCGCCATGGGTCCGCGCCTCCGGCAAGGCCGCGCTCGACGGCACCACTGCCACATTCGACATCGAGGCCGACGCCGCCGATCTTTCGCCGCTTGGCGAAGCGCTCGACCGCCAGATCTCCGGCGCGGCGCAGCTCTATGCCGCTGGCACCGCCGAAACCGACGGCTCCGCCGCCGACGTCACGCTCGACGCCGTCACCACCGATCTCGTCACCGGCATCGCGCAGGCCGATCCGCTGCTTCGGGGCTGGGTCGAGCTGTCGGGCCACGCCACCCGCAGCGGGCCGCAGAGCTTCTCGGTCGAGGATCTGAGGCTCGACGGCCCCGCCATCGCGGCCACGGGCCGTGCCGAGGTGATCGAGGGGCAGGCCGAGTTCGACCTCGATCTCGACGCGCGCGATCTCTCCGCCGTGGGCGAAGCGGTGGACCGCCCCCTGGCAGGCGAGGCGCAGCTCTCGGCCAGTGGCACGGCGGCGCTCGACGCCTCGACCTTCGACGTGACCCTCGACGGCCGCGCCACCGACCTCGCCACCGGCGAGGACGCGGCCGATGCGCTGTTCGGCGGCGCGCTGACGCTGTCGGGCCATGCCGTGCGCACTGGGCCCGAGGATCTCATGGTCGAGAACCTGCGCGTGGCCTCCGAGGGGCTCAATGTCACCGGCTCGGCCATGATCGAGGACGGGTCGGGCGATTTCGACCTCGATCTCGACATCGACGACCTCGTGCCGATCGGCACGCTGGCGGGCCGTCCGCTATCGGGCGCGATCGACCTCGCCGCCTCCGGCACCGCCAGCGCCGACCTGTCGCGCTTCGACGTGACGCTCGATGGCACCGCCACGGACGTGACCACCGGCATCGATCAGCTCGACCCGCTGCTCGCGGGGCAGACGGTGCTCGACGCCGAAGTGATCCGCACCGGCCCGCAGGATTTCGCCCTGCCCCGCTTCAGCCTCTCGAACCCGCAGATCACCGCCAGCGGCGATGCCACGCTCACAGACGGCCTGCCCACGGGGGATTTCGACATCCGCCTGGCCGAGATCGCCCCCTTCGCACCGGGCCTGTCGGGTCCCGCCACCGTCTCGGCCAGCGCCTCGGGCGATGCGCAGGGCGGCATCGATTTCGAGGTGACCGGCAACGCACAGGGCACCGACATCGCCGCCACGGGGCGCGTCGCCCCCGAGGCGCAGGGCCGCCAGATCACCACCCGCGTCTCGGCCGACATCGCCTCGCTCGCGCCCTTCTCGCAGCTTGCGGGCCGCCCCCTCGGCGGCAGCGTCAATCTCGATGCTGCGGGCACGGTCATGCCCGATCTCTCGGCCTTCGATGTGAGCATCGACGGGCAGGCCGCCAATCTCGACATCGGCGTCGAGGCCGCCTCGCGCCTGCTCGACGGGACGGGTAACATAGACGCGCGGCTGAGCCGCGACGCGCCGGGCGAGATCGCGGTGCGCGATCTCGACATCAGCTTCCCGGCCTTCTCGGTGCAGGCCGACGCGACCGGCACCGGCAGCGACCAGAGCGCCCGCTTTTCGGCCCGGCTCAACGACATCGGCCTCTTCACCCCCGATTTCTCCGGCCCCGTCACCGCCACCGGCACGGCGGCGCGCAACGCCGCCGGTGACCTCGATCTCGATGTCAGCGCCACCGGACCGGGCGGCACCAGCGCCGACGTCTCGGGGCGCTATCTGTCGAACGGCACGCTCGATCTCGACGTGACGGGTCAGGCGCAGCTCGGCCTCGTCAACGATCTGATCTCGCCGCGCCGTCTCGACGGCACCGCCCGCTTCGATCTTTCGGTCGATGGCCCGCCCGCGCTCTCCTCGGTCAGCGGCACGATCTCGACCGCCGACGCGCAGCTGGCCGCGCCGACCGTCGGGCTGACGGTGCAGGACATCGACACCACCCTGCGCCTCTCGGGCGACCGGGCCGAGCTCTCGCTTTCGGCGGCGCTGGAAAAGGGCGGGCGGATCGGCATCTCCGGCCCCATCGCGCTCACCGGCGGCTACGACGCCGACCTCGTCATCACGCTCGACGATCTGGAGCTGCGCGACCCCGAGCTTTACGAGACCACCGCCGATGGCCGGCTGACGGTCACTGGCCCGCTGACGGGCGGCGCGCTGATCGCGGGCCTCGTCGAGCTTGGCCCGACCGAGATCCAGGTCCCCTCCTCGAGCATCGGCGCGCTGGGCGCGCTGCCTGAGGTGCGTCATCTCAACGCCCCCGTCGATGTGCAGCGCACGCTGGCGCGCGCCGGGCTGACCATCGCGGGCATCGACATCGGCGAGACGGCGGCCGAGGCACAGGGTCCTGCCGGGCCCGGCTACGGGCTCGACCTGACGATCAGCGCGCCCGCGCGCATCTTCATCCGGGGCCGCGGGCTCGACGCCGAGCTGGGCGGTGAGCTGGAGATCGGCGGCACCACCAACCAGGTGATCCCCGTGGGCGAGTTCGAGCTGATCCGCGGCCGGCTCGACATCCTGCAACAGCGGTTCCAGCTCGACGAGGGCGGCGCCTATCTGCAGGGTGATTTCCGTCCCTTCATCCGGCTCGTGGCCACCACTGAAACCGCGACCGGCACGGTGGTGCGCATCATCGTCGAGGGCCCCGCGAACGAGCCCGAGGTGCGCTTCGAATCGACCCCCGACCTGCCGCAGGACGAGGTGCTGTCCCAGCTCATCTTCGGGCGCGACCTCTCCTCGATCACGCCGCTTCAGGCGGTGCAGCTCGCCGCGGCGGTGGGCACCCTCGCAGGCACGGGGGGCGGCGGGCTGATCGACGATTTCCGCGCCGACACCGGGCTCGACGATCTCGACATCACCACCGACGAGACCGGCAGCCCCGCCGTCCGGGCCGGCAAATACCTTTCCGAGAACGTCTATACCGACGTCACGGTCGGGACCGACCAGAGCTCGATCAACCTCAACCTCGACCTGACCGACGACATCACCGCGCAGGGCCGCACCACCAGCGATGGCGAGACCAGCCTCGGGATCTTCTTCGAGCGCGACTACTGAGGCGGTTTCCCGCCATGCGCTGCGGCGGGGGCTCCCCGCCGCGCCCGCGCGTGCCTATATGATCGAAGCAGCTAGGAGGGCCCGCCTTGCCATTCGATCCCCACCGCGCGGCCATCCGCTTCGGCACCGGGCTGTCGCCGCTGCTGGCACCGCCCGAGAGCATATCGGCGATGCTGCGTCCGCTCGGCGCGCGCGACGAGATCGCCCGGCAGCTGCCGATCGCGCCCTACGGCGAGGTGCGCCCCTCTCTGGCCGAATGGCAGGCCGCCGCGACCCGGTGGCGCAAGGCGCGCGGCACCGCGCAGGAAAAGTCCGCGCGCGAAGCCTATGACGCGCTGCGCGCCGAGGCGCGGGTGCTGAAGCTGCGCAATTTCACCACCAGCCTCGCGCGCGGCGTCGCGGCCCCCGAAGGGGGGCTGCGCGAACGACTGGTCCGGTTCTGGGCCGATCACTTCACGGTCAGGGCCGACGGGCAGCGCTGGCTGCACCTGGTGACGCCCTTCGTGGAAGAGGCGATCCGGCCGCGCGTCGCGGCGCGGTTCGAGGAGATGCTGATCGCCGTGGTCACGCATCCGGTGATGCTCGCCTATCTCGACCAGGATCGCTCGCTCGGCCCCAACAGCCCCGCCGCCCGGCGCGGCGGCGGTCTCAACGAGAACCTCGCGCGCGAGCTGCTGGAGCTGCACACGGTCGGGGTCGACGGGCCCTACGGCCAGCAGGACGTGCGCGAGCTGGCCGAGCTGCTCACCGGGCTGGGCTGGAACATCGAGCGCGGCATGGAGTATCGCCCCCGGCGCGCCGAACCCGGCGCCGAAACCGTGCTCGGCACCACCTTTTCCGCCCGCTCCGACTTCGGCACCATTCGCGAGGCGCTGCGCATGCTCGCGCGCCACCCGGCGACCGCGCGGCACATGGCGCGGAAAATCGCGGTTCATTTCGTGGCCGACACGCCCGACCCCGCCCTCGTGGCAACGCTCGAGACCGCCTGGCGCGACAGCGACGGCGACCTCTTCGCCGTCACCGCCACGATGCTCGAACATCCCGCCTCGTGGGAGGCGGAGGCCCGCAAGGTCAAGCCGCCCTTCGATTTCGTGCAGTCGAGCCTGCGCGCGCTGGCGGTGCCGTCCCGCCGGATTCTCGAAACCGGCCGGCCCGGCCCCCGCCGGCTGTTCCAGCGGCCGCTCGCGGCGATGGGCCAGGAATGGGAGCGCCCGCTCGGCCCCGACGGCTGGCCCGAGCAGGCCGGGGCCTGGATCACCCCGCCCAACATGGCCGCGCGGATCGACTGGGCCATGACCGTGCCCGGCCGCCTGCTCGACGCCCTGCCCGATCCGCGTGCCTTCGCGGGTGCGGCGGTCGGGCCGGGCCTGCCCGACGCCGTGGCCTTTGCCGCCCGCGCCGCCGAAAGCCGCGGCGAGGCGATCGGCGTGGTGCTCGCCAGCCCCGCCTTCCAGAGGAGATGACCGCATGACCCGGATCGACAGGCGTGGCCTGCTGCGCGGCGGATTGGCGCTGGGCTGCTCGGCCGCCGCGAGCCCGCTGCTGACGCCCATGGCCTTCGCCAGCGCCCCTTGGGAAAACCGGCTGGTGGTGATCGTGCTGCGCGGCGCGATGGACGGGCTCGACGTGGTGCGCCCTTATGGTGACCCGGAGTGGCGCGCCCTGCGCCCGACGCTCGCGGGCGAGGCCGAGACCGGCGCCATCGACGCGGGCTTCTTCGGGCTGCACCCGGCGCTCGACCGGCTGGCGCCGATGTGGGCCGCGGGCGAATTCGGCGCGGTCCATGCCGTCTCCACGCCCTACCGCGACAAGCGCAGCCATTTCGACGGGCAGGACATGCTCGAGGCAGGCACGCCCGGCACGGCGGGCCGCGAAGGCTGGCTCAACCGCATGCTGCAAACGGTGCCGGGGCTGGCGGCCGAAACCGCCTATGCGATCGGCCGCGAGGAGATGCTGATCCTGTCGGGCCGCGCCGCGGCGGCGCGCTGGGCGCCCGAGGCGCAGCTGCGGCTAACGCCGCAGGGGCGGCGGCTGCTCGAACTGGTCAACCACGAGGATCCGCTGTTTCGCGACACCATGATGCAGGCCATGGACATCGTCGATTCGCTCGCCGCCGAAGCGCCGGAGACCGAGGATGCGATGATGGGCGAGACCGCCGGTGATCCGATAATGGGCGAGGCGCTCAAGGGCGATCACGTGCGCCTTGCCAGCTTCGCCGCCTCCCGGCTGCGCGGCGACAGCCGCATCGCGAGCTTTTCGATCAACGGCTGGGACACGCATGAGCGGCAGTCGGCCAGTCTCGGCCGCGCGCTGGAGCGGCTGGGCGACACGCTGCTGACGCTGCGCGACGGGCTCGGCCCCGCCTGGGAGAAGACGGCCGTGCTGTGCATGACCGAGTTCGGCCGCACCGCGCGCGAAAACGGCACCAAGGGGACCGATCACGGCACCGGCGGCGCGATGCTCTATGCCGGCGGGGCGCTGCGCGGCGGGCGGGTGCTGGGCGATTGGCCCGGCCTGTCCGAAGCGGCGCTCTACGACCGGCGCGATCTCATGCCCACCCGCGATCTGCGCGCCCATGCGGGCTGGGTGATGCGCGGCCTGTTCGGGCTCGACCGCTCGGTGATCGAGGCGGCGGTGTTCCCCGGGCTTGATCTGGGCGCCGATCCGGGGCTTCTGGGCTAGAGCGGCGCGGGCTCGGCCAGCCGCTCCTCCACCAGCGCCGACAGCCGCGCGAGCGCCGGGCCGAAGCCCTTTTCCCCGCGCGCCGCGGCCAGCGCCTCGGCCGCCTCGCACAAGGGCGCGTCGCCCGCGCTTCGGGCCACGCCGCCGAGAAACTGCCCGATATAGACGATCTCGCGCTCGGCGGGGCAGGCGCTGCGCATCAGCTGCGCGGCAAGCGACAGGTCGTCGCGAAAGGCCACGCGGTCGGGGGCCACCACCTCCTGCGGCAAAAGCCGCGGCCCGCCGGGCTGCCGGTCGGTCGGCACATGCGCCAGCAGCGCCGCCTGGAACTCGTCGAGCCGGGCGATGGGCTTGGCGATGAAGCCGTCCGCCCCCGCCGCGACCGCCGGATGCGCCCCGTCAGGGTCGCCCGAGGTGGCGAGCAGGATGTCGATGCGCGGTGTGGCCTGCGCCAGCTCGACGATCAGCTCGATCCCCGATCCGTCCGGCAGGCCCAGGTCGACGATCACCGTATCGGGCCGGTAGACCCGTAGGTGGCGTCGCGCGTTGTGCAGGCTGTCGGCCCGGCGGATCCGCGCGCCCGAGCGCAGGCACAACAGGCGCATCGCTTCGCAGGCGAAGCGGCTGTCCTCGACCAGCAGCACGGTCATCCCCATCAGGGGGCGGTCCACGGTGGGCGCACGGGCGCCGGGAAAGGCGACGTTGATGGGCATCGGGGCCTCCTGAGAGATCGGCGGGGCCCAACCGGCCCCGCGACACATCTTGGCCCGAGTTGGTAAATCCCGTCTTAAGCCGCGACGATCCGCGCGGTTGCGCCGCCCGCCCCGGGCCGCCATATCGCCCCTACGCCAAAGGGAGACCCGTCATGATCGGCCGCCTCAACCACGTCGCAATCGTCGTGCCCGACCTCGATGCCGCCGCCGCGCGCTATGCGGGGCCTCTGGGCGCGCATGTCAGCGCGCCGCAGGACCTGCCCGATCACGGGGTCCGCGTCGTCTTCGTGGAGCTGCCCAACAGCAAGATCGAGCTGATGGAGCCTTTGGGCGAGGCCTCGCCCGTCGCCGGGTTTCTCGCCAAGTCGCCCTCGGGGGGCATGCATCACCTGTGCTACGAGGTGGAGGACATCCACGCCGCGCGCGACCGGCTGGTGGCCGAGGGCGCGCGGGTGCTGGGCGACGGCAACCCCAGGACCGGCGCGCATGGCAAGCCGGTGCTGTTTTTGCACCCCAAGGATTTCGACGGCTGCCTGATCGAGATCGAACAGGTCTGAGGAGACCCGAAATGACCATCACCGCCGCCCTCGTGCTCTTTGCCGTGACATGGTTCATGGTGTTCTTCGTCGTGCTGCCGCTCAGGCTGGTGACCCAGGGCGACGCGGGCGAGACGGTGCCCGGCACCCATGCCTCCGCCCCTGCCGACTTCAAGCTCGGCCGCAAGGTGAAGGTCACCTCGCTCTGGGCCATCCCGATCTGGGCCGCGCTTTCGGCCTTCATCCTGTGGGGCGGTGTCACCGTGCGCGACATCGATGTGTTCGACCGCATGGCCCCCGCCAACGGCCCGCTGGTCAGCGAGTAGCCGCCCGCCGCCGCGCCAGCCGGTGGTAGAGATGGGTGAAGGTCGCCGCCCCCAGCACCGGCACCAGCAGGTTCACCACCGGCACCGTCAGCGGCAGCGCCATCAGGCAGCCCGCCCCCCAGATCCGCAGCGGATGACGCTTGCGCATCGTCCGCGCCCCGACCCGCCCCTCGCGCCGCATCGCCGCGACCTGGAAATATTCCCGGCCCAGAAGCCAGCCGTTGACCCCGTAGAACAGGAAGGGGGCGGCGGGCGGAAAGGCGAGGCTCGCGGCGAAGGCCGCGATGTTGCCCAGCACCAGCACCGCGAGAAAGGCGAAGGTGTCGCGGATCTGGTCGGCCAGTGGCACGGATCGCGCGGGCGGCAGGCCGGGGTAATGCTTCGCCTCGACCGCATCGGCCACCTCTTCGAGAAAGAAGCCGCTCATCATCGAGGCCACGGGCAGCATCAGGATCACCGACAGGCCGAGCATCAGCAGGAGCGACCCCCAGCCCAGCGCATCGTCGATCCATGCGACCTCGCCGATGAGCGGCAGCGTCACATGCTCGGGCGCAAACACCCCGACCAGCGCCAGAAGCCCCGCGTAGAGCGCGACCAGAAGTCCTGCCGACAGCCCGATGCCGAGCCACAGCACCCGGCGAAAGCGCGGATCGACCATCTGCGCCAGAGCGCGGGCGAAATCCGTCAGGATCATGCCTCGCGCCACTCGGTCAGGGCATCCACCTCCGGGCGGGGACGCTCGGGCGCGGGCTTGGTCTCGGTGCCGATATGGATGAAGCCCGCGACGCTTTCACCGTCCTTCAGTCCAAGCCCCTCGCGGCAGAACTCCGCGTCATGGCTGGCCCAGCCCGAGAGCCAGTTCGCACCCCAGCCCGACGCCAGCGCGGCGTTCAGGAGCGACAGGCAGACGCAGGCGGCGGAGTGGATCTGCTCGATCCGGGGCACCTTGTCCGAGGCCTTCGGCGACGAGATCACCGCGACCGCGAGATCGGCGTCGCGGAACTGCGCCACGGCCTTGTCGCGCTTGGCCGCATCAAGGCCCAGCGCCTCGGCCCGCGCGCCCGCCAGCCCGGCCAGCCGCGCCAGCGCGGGCTTTTCGAGCACGATGAGCCGCCAGGGCTCCAGCTTGCCGTGATCGGGCACGCGCAGCGCGGCGGTGAGCAGCGGGCGCAGTTCTTCGCGCGAAGGGGCCGGCGCGGTCAGGGTCTTGGCGGGGCGGGAGCGGCGCGTCAGCAGGAAGTCGAGCGCCTGGGGGTTGGGTGCGGGCATGTCGTCTCCGGCGGGAATGGCAATCGCGCCCTTCCTGCCGCAGATCGCGGGCCGGGGAAAGACGGGGCTCCGATCCCCCCGTTCAGTTTCCCGTTCAGAGCCCCAGCGGCAGGATCATCGCCGCCGCGGCGATCGACAGGCCGAGCGGGTAGCGCCCGCGCGCGCGCAGGCTTTCCCACTGCGACTCCGGCCCGCCCGCGATACGGCGCACCCCCATCAGCAGCAGCGCGCCCGCCAGCATCGTGGCCGAAAGCAGCATCGCGAAATCGGGCAGCGCCGCGGGCGGCACCAGCGGCACCAGAACGGCGAGCATCTTCACGTCGCCGCCACCCATCACCCCCATGGCAAAGAGCGCCAGACCGGCAAGGAACACCGCCCCGCCCGCGATCAGCCGGGGCGCCAGATCGGGCATCAGCCCGGCCAGAGCGCAGCCGAGACCCAAAAGCGCCACGGCACCGACGAGCGTGTTGGAGATGCGCATGTGGCGCAGGTCGGTCCAGATCATCGCCGCCATCAGCGGCGCGGCGAGGATCAGCGGCAGATCGTCCATGGCGGGGCTCCGAAGCTGGTGCGATTCCGCCCACCCTGCCCGGCCCAGACGCCACGAGTAGGTCGAGGGCGGGGCGCGATCATGGCATCGCGCCCCGCCCCTTCCGGCTCAGCCGTCGATTTCGGCCGAGCTGGCCCAGAGGTTGATCTGCTCCTCGTCGGCGTATTGGTCGATCTGCTTCAGCTCGTCATCGGTGAATTCGAGGTTGCCCACCGCGCCGACGCAATCGATGACCTGGGAGGGCTTCGAGGCGCCGATCAGCGCGGTGGTGATGCCGCCGCCCCGCAGCACCCAGGCGATGGCCATCTGCGCCAGCGTCTGGCCGCGGCCTTCGGCGATCTCGTTGAGCTTGCGGATGTTGCCGATCGCCTTCTCGCTCAGCATCGAGGGAAAGAGCGACTTGTCCTGCGCCGCGCGGCTGTCCTCGGGGATGCCGCCGAGATATTTCCTGGTCAGCATGCCCTGCGCCAGCGGGGTGAAGGCGATGGAGCCGATGCCGAGCTCGGTCAGCGTGTCCTTGAGCCCGTCGCGCTCGACCCAGCGGTTGAGCATGTTGTAGCTCGGCTGGTGGATCAGGCAGGGCGTGCCGAGATCCCTGAGGATCGCCGCTGCCTCGCGGGTGCGCTCGGAATTGTAGGAGGAGATGCCGACATAGAGCGCGCGGCCCGAGCGCACGATGTGATCTAGCGCGCCCATCGTCTCCTCGAGCGGGGTGTCGGGGTCGAAGCGGTGGCTGTAGAAGATGTCGACGTAGTCGAGCCCCATCCGCTCGAGCGACTGGTCGCACGACGCGATGAGATACTTGCGGCTGCCCCATTCGCCGTAGGGGCCGGGCCACATGTCGTAGCCCGCCTTGGAGGAGATGATCAGCTCGTCGCGGTAGCCCGCGAAATCGGTGCGCAGGATCTCTCCGAAAGCGGTCTCGGCCGCGCCCGGCTCGGGGCCGTAGTTGTTGGCGAGGTCGAAATGCGTGATGCCGTGGTCGAAGGCGGTGCGGCAGATGTCGCGCTTGGTCTGGTGCGGCGTGTCGTCGCCGAAATTGTGCCACAGCCCGAGGCTGACGGCGGGCAGCTTGAGGCCGGAGCGGCCACAGCGGCGATAGGCCATCCGCTCGTAGCGGTCGGCGGCAGGGGTATAGCTCATGCGAAGGATCTCCTCTTGGCCGAGACCGTTCCCGCCCCCGGCATCGGGCCGGAGCCTATGCCGGGGCTTCGCCCGGTGTCAAACCGGCCTCAGGCGGGCCTGGCCGCGGGTTTCTCCTTCTTGTCCTGCCGGTCGCTTTCGCTGTCGTCGGCCTTGGCCGCCGGGTCGCCCGACAGGAAGGAGCCGAAGGCCCTGAGCGAGGGGATATGGTCACAGACCGCCTTGACCACCACGAGGAAGGGCACCGCCAGCACCGCGCCGGGCACGCCCCACAGCCAGATCCAGAAGGCCACCGTGACGAAGACCGAAACGATGTTGAGCTCCAGCCTGCGCCCGACCAGCATCGGGGTGACGAAGTTGCCCTCGATCGCGGTGAGCGAGAAATAGGCCAGCGGCACCAGAAGCGCGTAAGGCACGCTGTCGAAGCTCACCAGCGCAAAGGCGCCCGCGGCGGCGGTGCCGATGATCGCGCCGATGAAGGGCATGAAGTTCAAGAGGAAGGCCAGCGTGCCCCAGACATGCGGCATCGGCAGGCCGATGATCCACAGCGCCGTGCCGATCGCGAGGCCGAGGCCCGCGTTGATCACGGTGATCGCGCCGAGATAGCGCGAGATCTGCTTTTCCACGTCGCGCACGATGGTCAGCGCGCGCTTCTTGTCGTGCAGCTTGGGCGAGGCTTCGACGATGCGGCGGTGGTAGAAATCGCCCGAGGCGAGCAGGAACAGCGTCAGGATCATCGCCGCGACGAGAGACGAGCCGATCGAGGCAACGCTGCCCACCGCCGAGGGGATCGGGCCGGACTGGTCGACCACCACCTCCATCTTCTCGTCCGTGGCGCCGGCGGCGTCGGCCATCTCGGTCACCTGTTCGCCGACCTCGCGGATCGAGGCGAGCCGGTCCATCAGCCCGGCGAGCTTGACCTGCACCTCCGTGCCGATCTGCGGGGCGCGCGCTGCCATCTCACCGATCGGCCCCGAGAGGAAATACCCCGCGATGGCAAAGGCCAGCCCGATCGCCAGCATCAGGAGCACCGCGCTGATCCCCGGCGGGATGCCGATGCGCTGCAACCCGCGCACCGCAGGGCGCAGGGTCAGCGTCAACAGGAGCGCCAGGACGATCGGCAAGAGCACGTCGCGGGCGAAATAGGTCGCGGTGAACATCGCCAGAAGAAAGGTGCACAGCATCAGGCGGCGGATCTTGCGCAGCTCCGACAGCCCCTGCTCGGTGTGGTCGAGATAGGGGTCTCGGGGCGCGTCGTCATCCGGCACGGCCACGCCGCGCGTATCGCTGTTCGCCACCGCAGATGCTCCTTCATGCGCAATGCCGTCCAACGTCAGCGCGCGAAGGGCGGTTCCGCATGGGCCCCGATTGCTACGCAGCGTCGCCACGCGTATGAGGGGGCCGATCGCAGACAGGAGTTCCCCGATGGCCAGCTACCAGTACGTCTATCACATGGATGGGGTGTCCAAGACCTATCCCGGCGGCAAGAAGACATTCGAGAACATCCGGCTGAACTTCCTGCCCGGCGTGAAGATCGGCGTGGTCGGCGTCAACGGCGCTGGTAAATCCACCCTGCTCAAGATCATGGCCGGCATCGACAAGGATTTCCAGGGCGAGGCCTGGGCCGCCGAGGGCGCGCGCGTGGGCTACCTGCCCCAGGAGCCCAAGCTCGACGAGACCAAGACCGTGCGCGAAAACGTCATGCTCGGCGTCGCCGAAAAGCAGGCGGTGCTGGAGCGCTACAACGAGCTGGCGATGAACTACTCGGACGAGACCGCCGAGGAGATGGCCAAGCTGCAGGACGACATCGACGCGCAGAACCTGTGGGATCTCGACGCGCAGATCGACGTCGCGATGGAGGCGCTGCGCTGCCCGCCCGACGATGCCGACGTCTCCACCCTTTCGGGCGGCGAGGCGCGCCGCGTGGCGCTGTGCAAGCTCCTGCTCGAAGCGCCCGACATGCTGCTCCTTGACGAGCCGACCAACCACCTCGACGCCGAGACCATTGCCTGGCTGCAAAACCACCTGATCGAGTACAAGGGCACGATCCTCGTCGTCACCCACGACCGCTACTTCCTCGATGATATCACCTCCTGGATCCTCGAGCTCGACCGCGGTCGGGGCATCCCCTACGAGGGCAATTATTCCAGCTGGCTGGAGCAGAAGGCCAAACGGCTGGAGCAGGAAAGCCGCGAGGACAAGTCCAAGCAGAACACGCTGCAGCGCGAGCTCGAGTGGATGCGGCAGGGCCAGAAGGCACGGCAGGCCAAATCCAAGGCCCGGATCGCGGCCTATGAGGAGCTGGCAAGCCAGTCCGAGCGCGAGCGCGTCGGCAAGGCCCAGATCGTCATCCCCAACGGCCCGCGTCTGGGCGGCAAGGTGATCGAGGTCGAAGGCCTCAAGAAGGCGATGGGCGACAAGCTCCTGATCGAGGATCTGGAGTTCTCGCTGCCGCCGGGCGGCATCGTCGGCGTGATCGGCCCCAACGGCGCGGGCAAGTCGACGCTGTTCAAGATGCTCACCGGGCAGGAGCAGCCCGACGAGGGCCGAATCGAGTTCGGCGACACGGTGAAGCTCTCCTACGTCGACCAGAGCCGCGACGACCTCGAGCCCGACGCCACCGTTTGGGAGGCGATCTCGGGCGGCGCGGAGGTGATCGAGCTGGGCGACGCCTCGATGAACTCCCGCGCCTATTGCGGCGCCTTCAACTTCAAGGGCGGCGACCAGCAGAAGAAGGTCAGCCTGCTGTCGGGCGGCGAGCGCAACCGCGTGCACATGGCGCGGCTGCTCAAGGACGGCGGCAACGTGCTGCTGCTCGACGAGCCGACCAACGACCTCGACGTCGAGACGCTGCGCGCGCTCGAAGACGCGCTCGTCGATTTCGCGGGCTGCGCGGTGGTGATCAGCCACGACCGCTTCTTCCTCGACCGGATCTGCACCCATATCCTCGCCTTCGAAGGCGAGGCGCATGTCGAGTGGTTCCAGGGCAACTTCGAGGATTACGAGGAGGACAAGAAGCGCCGCCTCGGGGCCGATGCGCTGGAGCCCAAGAGGGTCAAGTTCAAGAAGTTCACCCGCTGAGGAGACTGCGGGCGAGGTGATTCCCGCCCGTCCCATGCCGCGCCGTTCGGCACATCGCGGGGCAAGGCATGGGCATGGGCGGGGATCCGCCGCCCTGCCCTGCCGCACCGAATTGTCTTGCCTTTGTGCACGTCCGAGCGCATACGCCCCCTTGCGAACGTTATTCCCTCGACCACTGTTCTCCGTCACTGGCTGCAGTTCTCTCGATGCGACACTGACCAAGCCGGGCTGCCACAGTTTCGTGGGCAGCGCATGACAGGAGATCACACGATGGCCACTGGCACCGTGAAATGGTTCAACACCACCAAAGGCTTCGGCTTCATTGCTCCCGATGGCGGCAGCAAGGACGTCTTCGTCCACATCTCGGCCGTCGAGCGTTCGGGCCTCACCGGCCTGCGTGACGACCAGAAAGTCAGCTTCGACATCGAATCCGGCCGTGACGGCCGTGAGTCGGCTGTGAACCTGCAGCTCGCCTGATCGTCCTTCGATCTGCGACACCGACCAACGCCCCGGCCGCGACAGCGTCCGGGGCGTTTTGGTCACGCGGGTGGCTTGCCTCGCCGCATGCCGGTGAATTCACCACCAGGCAACCCTTGCCACGGTATCATCTTCTGCGAACCCCGATCAGGCCATATTGCTGCCGGATTCGGGCACGAGAGTCGAAAGACATCGCAGGAGAGAACACATGGGTACGATCTTCATCCTTCTCGGAAGTCTCGTCGGTTTCACCGCCGCGGTGATCTCGGTCGCCACCGGCGCCTTGCCGCTGCTCACCGGGCTGGCGCTCTGGATCGCGTCCGGGCCGGTCTCTGCGCTGATCTTCGTGCTGATCGTACCGATGCTGCGCACCCTGCGCCGCGCCGGCATGAACCATCGCCTCGCCTGAACGAGGCGTCCCCCGCCGGGCCTGACCCCGGCGCGCCGAACCATCGCCGCCTTGCGCGGGCCGCGGTCAGTCCACCTCCCACAGCTCGTCGTCCCGGCAGGCGCCAAAGGCGATCCAGGCCACGCGCAGCCGCGCGATCCGGCTGTCGCTCCAGGTGCGCACCCGCAGCGTGAACCCCGTCGCGCCGATCTCCTCCGATGCCAGGTCGAGTCGCATTGCCGCGGTCTCGGAAATGTCCCACATGGTCACCCCGAGATGCACCAGCGGCGGCATGGAAAAGGGCACCGAAAAGGCGATCGGGCTGCGCACCTCGCGGGTGCCCGTCCCGGCCCACATCGGCCCGTCATTCTCGAAATCCGAAAACGGCATCACCTCGCCCTGATCGATGCCGAAGCGGCCTTGCAGATATTGCACCATCGCCTTCCCCTCCCCCGGAACGCGAAAAGGCCCCGCTTGCGCGGGGCCTTTCGTTTGCCTAAGTCCAATCGGTCAAAAATTGGGCTGCTTCGGGTCGAGCCCGATATGCGTGCCCACCGCGACCATGTCGGCGAGAAGCTTCGCCGTATCGTCCACCGGTCCCGGCTCGTTCTCGAACTTCGCCTGCGCGTCACGATGCGCCGAAGCGAACTCCTCGATCATGTCCTCGTAGACCTCCTGCGTGACCTCGCCGCGCGGATGCGCGCGCTCGGCCAGCACGGAGACGCTGTCGGGGCCGATCTCGGCGAAGCCGCCGGAGATCACGTAGTCGTCGGTGCCGCCCTGATGCACGACCTGCAGCAGGCCGGGACGCAGGGTGGTGATGGTGGGCGTGTGGCCCGCCATCGCCGTCAGGTCACCATCGGTGCCCGGAACGCGCACCTCGGTCGCCGTCACGGAAGCGAGCTTCCGTTCCGGGCTGACCAGGTCGAATTGCAGCGTGTCGGCCATGAAGCCCTCCTATCAGGCCGCCGAAGCGGCCATTTTCTCGGCCTTGGCCTTCACGTCCTCGATGCCGCCGACCATGTAGAAGGCCGATTCCGGCAGGTGGTCGTATTCGCCGGCAACGACCGCCTTGAAGGACGAGATGGTCTCTTCGAGCGGCACCTGGATGCCGTCGGAACCGGTGAACACCTTGGCCACGTCGAAGGGCTGCGACAGGAAGCGCTGGATCTTGCGCGCGCGCGACACCGTCAGCTTGTCCTCTTCCGACAGCTCGTCCATGCCGAGGATGGCGATGATGTCCTGAAGCGACTTGTAGCGCTGCAGGATGCCCTGCACGTCGCGCGCCACCTGGTAGTGCTCCTCGCCGACGACGCCCGGATCCATCAGGCGCGAGGTCGAATCGAGCGGGTCCACCGCCGGGTAGATGCCGAGCTCGGAGATCGCGCGGTTGAGCACGGTGGTCGCATCGAGGTGCGCGAACGAGGTGGCCGGCGCGGGGTCGGTCAGGTCGTCAGCCGGCACGTAGATCGCCTGGACGCTCGTGATCGAGCCGTTCTTGGTCGAGGTGATCCGCTCCTGCAGCGCGCCCATGTCGGTCGCCAGCGTCGGCTGGTAGCCCACGGCCGAGGGGATGCGGCCCAGAAGCGCCGACACCTCGGAACCCGCCTGGGTGAAGCGGAAGATGTTGTCGACGAAGAACAGCACGTCGGTGCCGGACTGGTCGCGGAACTGCTCGGCCAGGGTCAGGCCGGTCAGGGCGACGCGGGCGCGCGCACCCGGCGGCTCGTTCATCTGGCCGTAGACCAGCGCCACCTGGCTCTCGCCGAGGGCGTCGGGCTTGATGACGTTGGATTCGATCATCTCGTGGTAGAGATCGTTGCCCTCACGGGTCCGCTCGCCCACGCCGGCGAAGACGGAGTAGCCCGAGTGCACCTTGGCGATGTTGTTGATCAGTTCCATGATGAGCACGGTCTTGCCCACCCCGGCGCCGCCGAACAGGCCGATCTTGCCGCCCTTGGCGTAGGGCGCCAGCAGGTCGATGACCTTGATGCCGGTGACGAGGATCTCGGACGAGGTCGACTGCTCGGCGAAGGTCGGCGCGTCGGCGTGGATCGGACGGGTCTCGCTCGCCTCGACCGGGCCCTTCTCGTCGATCGGCTCGCCGATGACGTTGAGGATGCGCCCCAGCGTCGCGTCGCCCACCGGCACCGAGATCGGCTTGCCGGTGTCGAGCACGGTCGCGCCGCGCACGAGACCCTCGGTCGCGTCCATCGCGATGGTGCGGACGGTGTTCTCGCCAAGATGCTGGGCCACTTCGAGAACCAGCTTCTTGCCGTTGTTTTCCGTGGTCAGGGCGTTGAGGATCTCCGGCAGGTGATCCCCGAACTGCACGTCCACGACGGCGCCGATGACCTGGGTCACTTTGCCTTGTGCTGCTGCCATGTGTTGTACTCCGGTTCTCTCTTTAGAGCGCTTCGGCGCCCGAAATGATTTCGATCAGCTCGTTGGTGATGACCGCCTGACGCGAGCGGTTGTACTCGATCGTCAGCTTGTCGATCATCTCGCCCGCGTTGCGGGTCGCGTTGTCCATCGCGCTCATCCGGGCACCCTGCTCGGACGCTGCGTTCTCGAGCAGCGCCGCGAAGATCTGCGTCGCGACACCGCGCGGCAGCAGATCCGCGAGAATTTCCTCCTCGCCGGGCTCGTAGTCGTAAAGCGCCGTGTCGGCCTCGTCCCCGCCCTCGAAATGGGCCGGGATGATCTGCTGCGCGGTCGGGATCTGGGTGATCACGTTCTGGAACCGCGCGTAGAAGATCGTCGCCACGTCGAACTCCTCCGCCTCGAAGCGGCCGAGCACGTCGCGCGCGATGTCCTGCGCGTTGGCATAGCCCACGCGCTTGACCTCGGTGAGATCGACGTGACCCACGAAGTGATCGCCATAGTCACGGCGCATCATCTCGCGGCCCTTCTTGCCGACGGTGAGGATCTTCACCGTCTTGCCCTGCGCCAGCAGCTCGCTGGCCCGGATGCGCGCCTTGCGCACGATCGAGCCGTTGAAGCCGCCGCAGAGCCCGCGCTCGGCGGTCATGACGACGAGCAGGTGCACGTCCTCGCGGCCGGTGCCGGCAAGGAGCCGGGGCGCCCCGTCGGAGCCGCCCACGGAGGAGGCGAGCCCGGCCATCACGGCGTCGAACCGCTCGGCATAGGGGCGCGCCGCTTCGGCGGCATCCTGGGCGCGGCGGAGCTTTGCCGCCGCGACCATCTGCATCGCCTTGGTGATCTTGCGGGTCGATTTGACCGACGCGATCCGGTTCTTGAGGTCCTTCAGACTAGGCATCGGCCAGCCTCCCTAGTTCCGTGGCTGGTTTCAGGCGAAGTCCTTGGCGTAGGCGTCGATCGCCTTGCTCAGGCGGGCCTGCGCATCGCCCTTGATCTTCGGATCCTCGTTGGTGATCCAGTCCAGCAGCTCGCGGTCGTTGGTGCGCAGATGCTTGAGCAGGCCCTGCTCGAACCGGCCGACGTCCTTGACGGCGATCTTGTCGAGGTAGCCCTGCGTGCCGGCGAAGATCACGCAGACGATCTCGGCGTTGGTCAGCGGCGAGTACTGCGGCTGCTTCATCAGCTCGGTCAGACGCGCGCCACGGTTCAGCAGCTGCTGGGTCGAGGCGTCGAGGTCGGAGCCGAACTGCGCGAAGGCGGCCATTTCGCGGTACTGGGCGAGCTCGAGCTTCACCGGGCCCGCGACCGATTTCATCGCGTTGGTCTGGGCCGAGGAGCCCACGCGGCTCACCGACAGACCGGTGTTCACCGCCGGGCGGATGCCCTGGTAGAACAGCTCGGTCTCGAGGAAGATCTGGCCGTCGGTGATCGAGATCACGTTGGTCGGGATGAAGGCCGACACGTCGCCGCCCTGCGTTTCGATGATCGGCAGCGCGGTCAGCGAGCCTGCGCCATGATCCTCGTTGAGCTTGGCCGAACGCTCCAGCAGGCGCGAGTGGAGGTAGAACACGTCGCCCGGGTAGGCTTCGCGGCCCGGCGGGCGGCGCAGCAGCAGCGACATCTGGCGGTACGACACGGCCTGCTTGGAGAGGTCATCGTAGATGATGAGCGCGTGCTTGCCGTTGTCGCGGAAGTACTCGGCCATGGCGGTCGCGGCGTAGGGCGCCAGGAACTGCATGGGGGCCGGGTCCGAGGCGGTGGCGGCCACGACGATCGAATATTCGATCGCGCCGGTCTCTTCGAGCTTCTTCACCAGCTGCGCCACGGTCGAGCGCTTCTGACCGATGGCGACGTAGATGCAGTAGAGCTTCTTGCTCTCATCGGCGCCGGCGGCGTCGTTGTAGTTCTTCTGGTTGAGCACGGTGTCGAGCGCCACGGCGGTCTTGCCGGTCTGGCGGTCGCCGATGATCAGCTCGCGCTGGCCGCGGCCGATCGGGATCATGGCGTCGATCGACTTGATGCCGGTCGGCATCGGCTCGTGCACCGATTTGCGCGGGATGATGCCCGGCGCCTTGACGTCGGCGACGCGGCGCTCGGAGCCGTCGATCGGGCCCTTGCCGTCGAGCGGGTTGCCCAGGCCGTCCACGACGCGGCCCAGCAGGCCCATGCCGGCGGGGACGTCCACGATCGAGTTGGTACGCTTGACGACGTCGCCTTCGCGGATGTCGCGGTCGGAGCCGAAGATCACGCAGCCGACGTTGTCGTTCTCGAGGTTGAGCGCCATGCCCTGGATGCCGCCCGGGAATTCGACCATCTCACCGGCCTGGACGTTGTCGAGGCCGTGGACACGCGCGATGCCGTCACCGACGGAGAGCACGCGACCAACCTCGGCGACCTCGGCCTCCTGGCCGAAATTCTTGATCTGGTCCTTCAGGATCGCGGAGATTTCCGCAGCTTGGATCGCCATTATCCGACCTCTTTCATGGTGTTCTGGAGTGCCTGGAGCTTCGAGCGGATCGAGGTGTCGATCATCTTCGAGCCCAGCTTGACGACGAGACCGCCGATGAGGCTTTCATCCACGGTCTGATTGATCTTCACCTCGCGGCCGGCGCTCTCCTTGAGCGCGGCGGCCAGCGCCGATTTCTGTTTGTCGGAGAGCGCCTTGGCGGTCGTGACGTCGGCGGTCACCTCGCCGCGCGCCTCGGCCAGCTTCTCGTCGAGCGCGCGCAGCATCTGCGGCAGCGCGAAGAGACGGCGCTTGGAGGCCATGAGGCCGAGCACGTTGGTGGTGGTCTGCGCCAGGCCCATCTTCTTGGCGATGGCCGAGATCGCACGGCCCTGGTCGTCGCGGCTGTAGACCGGCGAGGAGATCAGGTCGCGGAACTCCGCGCTTTCGGCCAGCGCCGCGCGCAGCGCGTCGACATCCGACGTCAGGGCGGCGAGATCGTCGCCCTCCCGCGCCAGGTCGAACACGGCCGTGGCATAGCGCTGTGCGATGCCGGTTGAGATCGATGCTGGTTCGGACACGTCCACCCTTCCGCAGTCTTGGGCCCGGACATTCCGCGCCGGAAAACTGGCGACGGTCGGGCAGCTTGCAAGGCCCTCGCGCGGGCGAAGGCCGTCAAAATCAGGGGCGATGTAGCAGAGCTACCCGGGTGTCGCAACCGCCTTGAAGCCTCTCTCACGCAGCGTGCGGCCCATGCCCGCCTGCCCCGGCGGGGTGTGACATTTCGCCCCTGCCCTCGCGGCCCGCGCCCGGCAGATGCTGCCCGCGCCTTGCGGAATCGGGCTCAGCCGCGGCGCGAGGGTTCGGGCACCGGCGCGCCGATCCCCTCGAGCACCCGCAAAGGGCGTTTCACGGCCGAGGTCAGCCCCGGGCGGGTCGGCGCCGTCACCTGCTTGGAGGCCTCGACCATCAGCACGCCGCCGGTGTTGAGCACCGGCATGTGCCGCCCCGCCTTTTCCAGAAGCGCCGCCGAGCGGCGCCAGCCGCGCCGCAGGCTTGGCGGACGGTAGAGCGCCGAGATCGCCCGTTCGGTGACGAAGCGGTGCCCGCGCAGCTGCGCCTCGAGCTGGCCCAGCGAATAGGGCCGCCCGTAGCCGAAGGGTGTGGCATCCGAACGCGACCACAGCCCCGCGCGGTTGGGCACCACGAAGACCGCCCGCCCCCCCGGCCCCAGCGCGCGCCAGCATTCGTCGAGCAGCGCGCCCGCATGTTCCGAGGTCTCCAGCCCGTGCATCAGCACAAGCCGGTCCACCTGCCCGGTGCGGATCGGCCAGAGCGTCTCCTCGCACAGCACCGAGACATTGGGTTGGCCCGCGGGCCAGGGCATCACCCCCTGTGGCCCCGGCATCAGCCCGATCACCCGGCGCGCCTGTGCGAGATAGGGGCGCAGCAGCGGCACCGCGAAGCCGTAGCCCGCCACCGTCTGCCCCTGCACATGCGGCACGGGCCACCATTCGACGAGCTGGTCGCGGATCACCTTCTGCGCCGCGCGTCCCAGCGCGCTGCGATAATAGAAATTGCGCAGGTCGAGCACGTCGAGATGCATTGCGGTCCTGCGGTCCTCTACCCAGAATTCACGAGCCGGTGACGGACGCCGGTCTAGCTGCGTGCTACCATAGCAACCAAAACACGGGTGCCGCCATGCCTCTCGAACTTCTCACCGTTCCGTGCCTCTCGGACAACTATGCCTTTCTGCTGCATGATGCCGCTTCGGGGCGCACCGCTCTGGTCGATGCCCCCGAGGCCGCGCCGATCCGCGCCGCGCTCGATGCGCATGGCTGGGTGCTGTCGGACATCCTGATCACCCACCACCACGACGACCACGTGGCGGGGCTTGGAGAACTGCGCGACGGCGCGCGCGTGATCGGGGCCGCCGCCGACGCGCACCGCCTGCCGCCGCTCGACCTCGCCGTCTCGCCCGGCGATCCGCTCGAGGTCCTCGACCAGACGGTCGAGGTGATCGACGTGCCGGGCCACACGATCGGGCATGTCGCCTTCCACTTCGCACAGGACCACATGGCCTTCACCGCCGACAGCCTGATGGCGCTCGGCTGCGGGCGGCTGTTCGAGGGAACGCCCGAACAGATGTGGGACAGCCTGCGCCGCCTGCGCGACCTGCCGGGCCAGACGCTGATCTGCTCGGGCCACGAATACACCGAGACCAATGCGCGCTTCGCGCTCACCATCGAGCCCGACAACGCCGATCTGCAGGCCCGCGCCGCGGCCATCGCCCAAGCCCGCGCCGAAGGCCGGCCCACCGTGCCCTCGCGCCTGTCCGAGGAGCGGGCGACCAACCCCTTCCTGCGCGCCGATGCGCCCGAATTGCAACGCGCCCTGGGATTCGAAGGCGAGGCGGCTGCCAAGGTCTTTGCGGAGATCCGGGGGAGAAAAGATCGCTTCTGATCCATTCCGCTGCGTCGTCGCAACGGATCGTGAGGTCTTGGCATGCAAAACACACAGCTGCGTGACGTCGCACCGTTACGGACATGGTTTTTGCGAGTTTTAACTTGAAGCGCGGCCGATAAACCCGATCTTTGAATATAGAGGCCACGGTCTTGGCGGGTCACCCAACCGCCCGGACCCCCGATCAGAGGAGCACATCATCGTGCCGTCTTTTTCGACCACTCTCGAGCAGTCCATCCACGCGGCGCTGGCTCTGGCCAATGCCCGCCGCCATGAGCTCGCGACCCTCGAACACCTCCTGCTGGCCCTGATCGAAGAGCCCGACGCCGCCCGCGTGATGCGCGCCTGCGCCGTCGATCTCGAAGAGCTGCGCAAGTCGCTCGAGGATTTCATCGAGGATGATCTCTCCACCCTCGTCACCGACGTGGACGGCTCCGAAGCCGTGCCCACCGCCGCCTTCCAGCGCGTGATTCAGCGCGCCGCGATCCATGTGCAGTCCTCGGGCCGCACCGAGGTCACCGGCGCCAACGTGCTCGTCGCGATCTTCGCCGAGCGCGAGAGCAACGCCGCCTATTTCCTGCAAGAGCAGGACATGACCCGCTACGACGCGGTCAACTTCATCGCCCATGGCCAGGCCAAGGACCCGGCCTTCGGCGAAAGCCGCCCCATCACCGGTGCGGCCGAAAAGGACGAGGAAGACACCGCCTCCGCCAGCTCCGGCGGGTCGAGCGAGGAAAAGGACTCCGCGCTCGCGAAATACTGCGTCGATCTCAACGCCAAGTCGCGCAAGGGCGATGTCGATCCGCTGATCGGCCGTGAGCACGAGGTCGAGCGTTGCATCCAGGTGCTCTGCCGCCGCCGCAAGAACAACCCGCTGCTCGTGGGCGATCCGGGCGTCGGCAAGACCGCCATCGCCGAGGGCCTCGCCTGGAAGATCGTCGAAGGCGCGGTGCCCGAGGTGCTCTCGGGCGCCACGATCTACAGCCTCGACATGGGCGCGCTGCTGGCCGGCACCCGCTACCGCGGCGATTTCGAGGAGCGTCTGAAGGCGGTGATGACCGAGATGGAGAACCACCCCGACGCGGTGCTCTTCATCGACGAGATCCACACCGTGATCGGCGCGGGCGCCACCTCTGGCGGCGCTATGGATGCCTCCAACCTGCTGAAGCCGGCGCTGCAGGGCGGCAAGCTGCGCTGCATGGGGTCGACCACCTACAAGGAGTTCCGCCAGCACTTCGAAAAGGACCGCGCGCTGAGCCGCCGGTTCCAGAAGATTGACGTGAACGAGCCTTCGGTCGATGACGCGGTGAAGATCCTCAAGGGGCTCAAGCCCTATTTCGAGGATCACCACCAGATCAAGTACACCGCCGACGCGATCAAGACCGCGGTGGAGCTTTCGGCGCGCTACATCAACGACCGCAAGCTGCCCGACAAGGCGATCGACGTGATCGACGAGGCGGGTGCCGCGCAGCATCTCGTGGCCGAGAGCAAGCGGCGCAAGACCATAGGCGCCAAGGAGATCGAGGCGGTGATCGCCAAGATCGCCCGCATCCCGCCCAAGAACGTCTCCAAGGACGACGCCGAGGTGCTCAAGGATCTGGAGCCGACCCTGAAGCGCGTGGTCTTCGGCCAGGATGCCGCGATCACGGCGCTGTCTTCGGCGATCAAGCTGGCCCGCGCCGGCCTGCGCGAGCCGGAAAAGCCGATCGGCAACTACCTCTTCGCCGGCCCCACCGGCGTCGGCAAGACCGAGGTGGCCAAGCAGCTCAGCCAGACGCTGGGTGTCGAGATGCTGCGCTTCGACATGTCGGAATACATGGAGAAGCACGCGGTCAGCCGCCTGATCGGCGCGCCTCCGGGCTATGTCGGCTTCGACCAGGGCGGGCTTCTGACCGATGGCGTCGACCAGCATCCGCATTGCGTGCTGCTGCTCGACGAGATCGAGAAGGCGCATCCGGACGTGTTCAACATCCTTCTGCAGGTGATGGACCACGGCAAGCTCACGGATCACAACGGCCGGGCGGTGGATTTCCGCAACGTGATCCTGATCATGACCTCGAACGCCGGGGCCGCCGAACAGGCCAAGGAAGCGATCGGCTTTGGCCGGGCGCGGCGCGAGGGCGAGGACACGGCCGCGATCGAGCGGACCTTCACGCCCGAATTCCGCAACCGTCTCGACGCGGTGATCTCGTTTGCGCCGCTGGCGCCCGAGACGATCATCTCGGTGGTCGAGAAGTTCGTGCTGCAGCTCGAGGCGCAGCTGATGGACCGTAATGTCCATATCGAGCTCACGCGCGAAGCCGGCGAATGGCTGGCCGAAAAGGGCTACGATGAGAAGATGGGCGCGCGCCCGCTGGGCCGGGTGATCCAGGAGCACATCAAGAAGCCGCTCGCCGAGGAGCTTCTGTTCGGCCAGCTGACCAAGGGCGGTCTCGTCCGGGTCGGCGTGAAGGACGACAAGATCGAGCTCAGCTTCGAACAGCCCGGTGCCAAGCGGCTCTCGGGCGACCGGCCGCCGCTGCTCACGGCGGAATGACGCCACTCCGCTGATCCCTTGTGACAGGCGCGGCCCCCGACCGGGGGCCGCGCTTTTCGTTTGGCACGTTTTCGCCTGCGCGCGATCCGCACCCGAGCGGCGACTGGCCTGGTGACTCCGGCTGCGCCACTGTGCGGCCACGACCCGCAGCCGGAGTTACACGATGCCCGCCATGCCTTCTCCGACCGCCCTGCCCCGCGCCGCCGCGCTTTTGCTGCTGCTGCCATCCGCCGCCGCCGCGCAGGAGACGCCCTTCCGCCTCGTCCTGCCGATCGATTGCGTGCTGGGCGAGGAGTGCGCCGTGCAGAACTACGTCGATGCCGACCCGGGGGTGGAGGCGCGCGATTACGCCTGCGGCCCGCTGAGCTATGACGGCCACAAGGGCACCGATTTCCGCCTGCCGACCATCGCGCAGCAGGCCGAGGGCGTCGAGGTGCGCGCGGCGGCGGCGGGGGTCGTGCTCGGCCTGCGCGACGAGATGCCCGACATCCTGCAAGGCTGGGAGGGCGCGCCGGAGTTGGACGGGCGCGATTGCGGCAATGGCGTCACCATCGGCCATGAGAACGGCTGGGAGACGCAGTATTGCCACATGGCGCAGGGGTCGATCGCGGTCGCGGTCGGCCAGCGCGTCGCCGCCGGCGACCGGCTGGGCGAGGTCGGCCTGTCGGGACAGAGCCAGTTTCCGCATCTGCACTTCGCTGTGCGTCGCAATGATGCGGTGGTCGATCCCTTCGACCCCGAGGACCGCGTCGCATGCGGTGCCGCCGAGCAGACGCTGTGGGAGACGCCGCCCGATTACCTGCCCGGCGGGCTGCTCGATGCGGGCTTCGCGTCCGGCGTGCCCGATTATCTCGACCTGCAGCGCGGCACCGCCGAACAGGAGGTCCGCAGCGACGCGCCGCTGGTGCTCTGGGGCTTCGTCTTTGGCGGCCGGGCGGGCGATGTCATGCACCTCGTGGTCGAGGGACCGCAGGGCCGGGTCGTCGATCAGGAGATGCCGCTGGAAAAGACCCAGGCGCAGCTGTTTCGCGCCAGCGGGCGACGCGCGCCCGAAGGGGGCTGGCCCATCGGCACCTATGAGGGGCAGGTGACGCTCCTGCGCGACGGCGCGCCCCTCTCTGAGCGGCGGGCCACGCTTTCGCTCGAAGAATGAGCCCTAGCGCTCGGTCAGCTTGAGCTCGATCCGCCGGTTGCGGGCCCGCGCCTCAGCCGTGCCCGACGGATCGAGCGGCTGGTATTCGCCAAAGCCGTTGGCCGCGAGCCGCTGGGGCGGAATGCCCTCCTCCTCGCTCATGTAGCGCACGACCGACAAGGCCCGCGCCTGGCTCAGCTCCCAGTTGTCGGCGTAGCGCCCGCCGCGGATCGGGATGTCGTCAGTATGGCCATCGACGCGGATTACCCAGTCGATGCCATCTGGTATCTCCGCCGCGATCCGGCGCAGCAGTGCCGCCACCTTGGCGATCTCGGCCTTGCCCGCCTCCGACAGCGTCGCCTCGCCCTGGCCGAACAGCACTTCGGAGGAGAAGACGAAGCGGTCCCCCGCGATGCGCACCCCCTCCTCGCCCTCCAGCATGCCGCGCAGCTCGCCGAAGAAATCCGAGCGGTAGCGCTCCAGATTCTCGGCCTCGGCGGCAAGCCTTGCGGCCTCCTCCTCCAGCCGGCGGCGCTCCTCTTCCTCGAGCTCGCGGCGGCGGCGCTCCTCGGCGGCGGCGCGGGCCAGCGCGGTGTTTAGACGGCGGCCCAGATCCTCGATCTCGGCCTCCGCCACGGCCTCGCTCGTTTCAGCCTGCCCCAGCAGGCCACGCAGCTCGGCCACGTCCTCGCGCAGAGCCGCGACCTGCGCATTGAGCGCCGCGACCCGGCGCTGCTGTGCCGCCGAGGCGCTTTCGCCCTCGGCCAGCGCGGCGCGCGCCGTCGCCAGAAGCGCGGCGCGGC
>NZ_JAMYXC010000317.1 GCF_024159025.1 Limimaricola litoreus | reverse complement strand
GCGGTTGTGAAGACGGGTGGGCGAGCTGTTGCGCGGCAGTTGCGCGAGCTTCAGGTTCGCCTTGAAGCGCTCTTCCAATCCATTTTTCCCATGTCTTCGGCCATTCGTGCCCTAACTGGTTTCTCGCCTACCCACAGGGCCGACACTGATAAAGATCGATATACATGGTAGATACGAAGCGCCCCAGAGCAATCCATTCCGTTCCGGCAGGCAGCGCGCCTGGCCAAACCCCGCGCGGTCTCTGAGATGGACGGGGCCATGCCACACGCCGTATCGTGCGCGAATGACAACCCCTCCGCGCCGCGCCGCGTGCTCGTCATCGGCGCGGGGCCCGGCGGGCTTGCCACGGCGATGCTTCTGCGCGCCGCGGGGGCCGAGGTCACGCTTTTGGAAAAGGAGGACCAGCCCGGCGGGCGCACCGGCGCGATCCGGCGTGATGGCTTTACCTTCGACATCGGGCCGACCTTTTTCCTCTACCCCGAGATCCCGCGCGAGATCTTTGCCGCCTGCGGCTATGATTTCGACGCCGAGGTCGATCTGATCCGGCTCGACCCGATGTACCGGCTGCAGTTCGACGATGGCCGCCGGATCGATGCGACGGCCGATGTGGAGCGGCTGGCCGAGCAGGTGGCCAGGATCGACAAGGCGGATGCGAAGAACGTCGCGGGCTATCTCGAGGCCAACCGCGCCAAGTTCGAGGCGTTTCGCCCGATCCTGCAGCGGCCCTTTGCCAGCCTGCGCGACCTCGCCCAGCCCGACATGCTCAAAGCCCTGCCCAAGTTCCGGCCATGGTCGACGGTGGACGGGGAGCTGCACCGCTGGTTCAGGAACCCCGACGTGCGCGTGGCCTTTTCGTTTCAGTCGAAATACCTCGGCATGTCGCCGTTCAAATGCCCGTCGCTGTTCACCATCATCGCCCATGTCGAATACGGCTTTGGCGTCTGGCACCCCAAGGGCGGCTGCAACGCGATTACCGCGGCGATGGCGCGGGTGGCCGGGCGGATGGGGGTCGATATCCGGCTGTCGGAGCCGGTCGAAAAGCTCAAGCTCGACGGGCGGCGCGCGGTGGGGGCGGTGACGGCCAAGGGCGATCATGACGCGGATGCGGTGGTGATGAACGCCGATTTCGCCCATGCGATGACCTCGCTCGTGCCCGATGCCGCGCGCAAGCGCTGGACCGACAAGCGGATCAAATCGAAAAGCTATTCCTGTTCGACCTTCATGCTCTATCTCGGGATCGAGGGCGAGCTGCCCGAGATGAGCCACCACACCATCGCCTTCTCGAACGACTACCAGCGCAACGTGGCCGAGATCGACGAAGGCAAGGCACCGGTGGAGCCGACGATCTACGTGCAGAACGCGAGCCGCACCGACCCGACACTGGCCCCCGAAGGCCATTCGGCGCTCTACGTGTTGGCGCCGGTGGGCAACCTCACCGGGGGCGAGGATTGGGCGGCATTGGCGCCGAGCTACCGCGAGAAGATCCTCGACCGGGTCTCGAAGCTGGCGGGGCGCGACATCCGGCCCATGATCCGCACCGAGATCATGTTCACGCCCGAGGACTGGCGCTCCAAGCTCGCGGTCTACAATGGCGCGACCTTCAACCTTGCGCATAATCTCGGGCAGATGCTGCATTACCGGCCGCGCAACCGCTTCGAGGATATCGACGGGGTGTACCTTACCGGGGGCGGCACGCATCCCGGCTCGGGCCTGCCGACGATTTTTGAGAGCGCGCGGATCGCGGCCAAGCTCTGCGCCGAGGACCTCGGCCTGCCGGGCAACGAAGAGATGACGACGGAACTGCCGATGGAGGCTGCGGAATGACGATCGGTATCATCGGGGGCGGGCTTGGCGGGCTGGCCTCGGCCTGCACGCTGGCGGCGCGGGGCCACAAGGTCATCCTGTTCGAAAAGAACGACTGGCTCGGCGGCAAGGCCGCGGTGCTGGAAGAGGAGGGCTTTCGCTTCGACATGGGGCCCACGATCCTCACCATGCCGCGGGTACTGGAGCGGATCTTCGGCGAGGCCGGGCGCGATCTGCATCAGGAGCTGGACCTGCGGCGGCTCGATCCGCAGTGGCGGTGTTTTTACGACGACGGATCGGTGCTCGATCTGCGCGACGACCCCAGGAAGGCGGCCGAGGAGATCGGCAGGCTCTCGCCCGCCGACCGCGCGGGCTTTGAGCGGTTCATGGAGGTGGCGTCACGGCTGTCGGATGTCTCCGACCGCTTCTTCTTCTGGAAATCGGTCGAGGACCTGCGCGACACGATGGATCTCAAGGGGAGCATGAATCTCTCCACGCTCTCGGACGTCATGGCGCTTCGGATGCACCGCACGGTCGCGGGGCAGATCAAGCGCGACGTGAAGGACCACCGCGTGGCCCAGATGCTGGAGCATTTCATCCAGTATGTCGGCTCTTCGCCGCTGGCCTCTCCGGCGGTGCTCTGCGGCATCGCGCAGATGCAGCAGGGCGAGGGCGTGTGGTATCCGATGGGCGGCACGCGGGCGGTGCCCAAGGCGCTGGCGCAGCTGGCCGAAAGCCTTGGGGTCGAGGTGCGCACCGGCACCGGGGTCTCGAAGATCGAGGTCGATAAGGGGCGCGCGCGGGCGATCGTCACCGACACGGGCGAGCGCGTCGCCTGCGAGCGGATCGTGTCGAACATGGACAGCGTGCGCACCTATGACGAGCTCGTGGGCGGCGACGAGGGTCGCGCCTTTGCCAAGAGCCGCAAGCGCGAGGCGGCCTGTTCTGGCGTGGTGCTCTATCTCGGGCTCGACCGGGCCTATGAGCACCTGGCGCATCACAACTTCGTCTTCTCGCGCGACCCCGAGGAGGAATTCGCCGCGATCTATGACAAGGGCGAGCCCGCCCCCGATCCGACCGCCTATGTGGCCGCACCTGCGCGGACCGAGCCCGGCGTCGCGCCGGAGGGGGGCGAGGCGCTCTATGTGCTGGTGCACACGCCCTACCTGCGCCCGCATCACGACTGGAAGACCATGCTGCCGGGCTACCGCGATGTCATCATGGAGAAGCTCAAGCGCACCGCCGGTATGGAGGACATCGAGGAGCGGATCGTGGTCGAGCGGTCGCTCACGCCGCAGGACATCCACGAGCGCTACCGCGTGCTCAACGGCGCGATCTACGGGCTGGCCAGCCATGGCAAGGTCATGGGCGCGTTCAAGCCGGGCAACCGCTCGCGGCAGGTCGAGGGGCTCTACCTTGCCGGGGGCTCGGCCCATCCGGGGCCGGGGATGCCGATGGCGCTGATGTCGGGCTGGATCGCCGCCGATACGCTCGATCAGGATGCGGGCGGGGCGGCACACGGGCGCGCGGATGTCGCGGCCGAGTGACCCCGACCCCGTGGCCGCGCGCTCCGCGCCGATGGCGCGGTTCTTCGCGCGGGTGATGCGGCGGCAATTGCGGGCGCAGTTTCGGGCCCTGCGCATCGCGCGGCCCGGCCTGCCGGATCTGCCCCATGACCGGCCCGTCATGGTGGTGTGCAACCATCCGTCGTGGTGGGATCCGGCGGTGATGATCGGCCTGCACGAGAGCCTGTTTCCGACCCGCACCGGCTTTGGCCCGATCGAGGCGAAGATGCTGGAGACCTATCCCTTCATGCGGCGGATCGGGCTGTTCGGGGTCGGGGAGGGGCGGCGCGGGGCGACCTCGTTCCTGCGCGTGGCGGGCGGGCTGATGGCGCGGCCCGACCGGGTCTTGTGGATCACCGCGCAGGGGCGCTTTGCCGATCCGCGCGAGCGGCCGCTCGGGCTTCGCCCCGGGGCTGCGCATCTGATGGCACGGCGGCGGGAGATCGTGGCGCTGCCCATGGCGCTCGAATACCCGTTCTGGTCCGAGAAACGGCCCGAAGCGCTCATTCGCTTCGGCGCGCCGGTCATGGCGCGGGAGGGCGAGGGCGCGGAGGAGATCGGCGCACGGCTGGAGGCGGCGCTGACAGAGAGCTGCGACGCGCTGGCCGGGCTGGCGATGGCGCGCGATCCTGCCGGTTTCGAGACGGCGCTTGGCGGGGCGCGCGGCACGGGCGGGGTCTATGGGCTGTGGCAGCGGGGCCGGGCGCGGCTGGCGGGGCGGCGTTTCGTGCCCGATCACGTGGAAGAGCGATGATGCTGCTCGCCCTGTCGATCCTCGGCCTTGCGCTGGCGGCGCTCTTCGCGGTGATGTGCCTCGTGAACCTGTCGGTGCTGCGCCCGCCCGAGGGGGCGGGCGAGGCGGCGGTGTCGATCCTGATCCCGGCGCGGGACGAGGCGGAGAACATCGGGCCCGCGCTCGATGCGGCGCTGGCGCAGCGCGGGGTTTCGGTCGAGGTGGTGGTGCTCGACGACGGGTCGAGCGACGGGACTGATGAGATCGTAGCAGAGCGGGCCGAGGCCGATCCGCGCGTCAGGCTGGTGCGGGGGGCCGTGTTGCCCAAGGGCTGGATCGGCAAGACCCATGCCTGCTGGCAGCTGAGCCGCGCCGCGCGGCATCCGGTGCTCTTGTTCGTCGATGCCGATGTGCGGCTTGCCCCCGATGCGGCGGCGCGGATGAGCGGGGAGATGGCGCGGCAGGGCCTCGACCTCATAAGCGGCTTTCCGGGGCAGGTGACGCGGACATGGGCCGAGAAGATCGTGATCCCGCAGATCTTCACCACGCTTCTGGGCTACCTGCCGCTGCCCATGGCACGCGCGCGGCCCGATCCGGCCTTTGGTGCGGGCTGCGGGCAGCTCATGGCGGTGCGGCGAAGAGCTTACGGCGCGGCGGGGGGGCACGCGGCCTTTGCAAGCCGGATGCACGACGGGCTGGAGCTGCCGCGCCGGGTGCGCGCCTCGGGCGGGCGCACGGACCTGTGCGACGCGACGCCGATCGCGACCTGCCGGATGTACGATGGCGCGGGTGCTGTCTGGCAGGGGTTCTCCAAGAACGCGACCGAGGGGATGGCCACGAAGCGCGCGCTGCCGGTCTGGACGCTGCTGCTGTTCGGCGGGCATGTGCTGCCGTTTCTCACCCTCGCGGTCGCGCTGATCTGGGGCGCTGCGTGGTCCGCTGTCCTCTCGGGCCTGGCCTGCGCGCTGGTGCTGGGCGCGCGGGTGGCGATGGCGGTGCGGCTGCGGCAGTCCTGGCTGTCGGTCGCGGCGCACCCCTTGGGCGTCTTGGTGGTGCTGGCGATCCAGTGGGTCGCGCTGTGGAACGGGGCGCGCGGGCGGCGGGCGGGCTGGCGCGGGCGCGATTACCCGGCCTAGCCGATCAGCGATTTCACGATGCGCTCGATGTTGCGGCCGTAAGGTGGACGGACGAGGCGCGCCAGCGAGGGGCGCGAGACCATGATGCTGCGCGGCCGGGTGAAGGCGCGAAACCCCTCCTCGCCGTGATAGGCGCCGATGCCGCTTTCGCCCGCGCCGCCAAAGGGCAGCTGGTGGATGCCGACATGGATCACTGCCTCGTTGATCATCGCGCCGCCCGAGCGGATCGCCTGCGCCTCGGCCCGCGCCGCGCCGGTGTCGCGGCCATAGACATAGAGCGCCAGCGGGCAGGGGCGGGCATTGATGAAATCGCGCGCCTCGTCGGGGCTGTCGTAGGGGATCAGCGGCAGGATCGGGCCGAAGATCTCCTCTCGCATCAGGGGATGATCGCGCGGCGGGTCGATCACCGCCACGGCCCCCATGCGCGGCGGCGCGGGCGGCTGCGTCATGAGCGGCACGGTGTCCAGCCCGTCCAGCAGGCCGGAGAGGCGGTCGCGATCCATGGGGCGGGCGATGGCGGCGTAATCGGGGCCCGACGGGTCGGGGTAGAGCGCGGCGCTGGCGGATTTCAGCGCCGCGACGAAGGGTTGCAGCATCTCGCGCGGCACCAACGCGTAATCGGGGGCGACGCAGGTCTGCCCGGCGTTCAGCAGCTTGCCCGCGACGATCGAGCGGGCGCTGTCATCAAGATCGGCATCGGCGCAAAGCAGGGCGGGCGATTTGCCGCCCAGCTCCAGCACGGTGGGCACGAGGTTTTCGGCCGCCGCCTGCGCCACCTTGCGGCCCGTCGCGGTGGAGCCGGTGAAGAACAGACCGTCGAGCGGCGCGGCGGCGAGGGCTGCGGCAGTCTCGGCCGAGGGGGGGAGTGCGACGGCGCGGCCGGGCAGGGCGGCCTCGATGATGCGGGCGATCTCCTCTGCGGTGCGCGGCGTATGCTCGGAGGCATGGACGATCGCCCGGTTGCCCCCCGCAAGGGCCGCCACCAGCGGCACCAGCGCCAGCTGCAGCGGGTAGTTCCACGGGCCGATGATGCCGACGAGGCCGAGTGGCACACGCTCGATCCGCGCGGTCGAGGGCCAGAAATGCGGGGGCAGCACGACGCGGGCGGGGCGGACCCAAGCGCGCAGGCTGCGCCGCGCCTGCCGCGCCGCGCCGATCACCATCGCCACCTCGGTCAGCAGCGTTTCGGGGCGGGGCCGCCCGCCGAAATCGGCGTCGATGGCGGCGGCGATGGCCTCGGCCCGGGCGCGGATCTCGCGCTCAAGCGCCTTGAGATGCGCGCGGCGCTCGGCAAGGGATGGGGCGGTCTCGTCACGGCGCAGATCGGCGAGAGCGCGAGCGAGCGGGTCGGGCATGTCGGTCATGGGCGGGGCTTTCGGATCCGGGGGGCGAAGCGGCGCCCGCTCCATGCGCCGTAAATGATCTCGTTGCGGGCGCAGAACTCGACCAAGAGCCCCGAGAGCGGCAGGCGGGTGCCGCGCCACAGCCGCCGCTGCGCGGCCAGCGCGCCGTAGCTCGCGCCCATGATGTTGACCGCGACATCGCCCATGGTGTCGGGCAGGCCTGAGCGCTGCGCATTGGTGCCGAAGATGGCGTCGATGGAGAACTCGAACAGCTCCCAGCAGGCCCCCACCAGTGCGGCAAAGCCGACGCCGAGCAGGCCGAGGATCCAGCCGGCGGTGCGCGG
>NZ_JAMYXC010000252.1 GCF_024159025.1 Limimaricola litoreus | reverse complement strand
GCAGCAGTTCCTCACCCGCTTTCCGGCCGAGCAGGCCAGCGCGGCGGTCGAGCAGCTGTCGGGCGATACGAACGGGGCGCAGGGACAGGCCGAAAGCGACACCGCCGCAGGCGAGGCCGCAGCCGGCGCGACCGGCGCCGCCGTCGAAAGCGCGATCCAGAGCACGCCGGGCGCCGGGCTTAACCCCGATGATGCGCCCGACCCCGCGCAGGGCGATGGCGGCTCGGGCGAGGGGCTGGTCGAGCAGATCCGCGGCCTCGCGGGCGGCGGTGGCCTCGGCGGCACGCTGATGGAGCGCGCCTCGGGCCTCGCCACCACGGTCGTCTCGACCATCTCGGGCATCGCGCTGGCGCTGGTGCTGATCTATTTCCTGACGCTCTTGATGCTGTCCGAGGCGCCGCGCTGGCATTCCAAGCTCGGCGCGATGATGCGCCCCGAAAAGCGCGAGGAGGTGACCGGCGCGGTGGCGCTGGTGGCCTCCAAGACGCGGCGCTACCTCGCGGTGCGCTTCGTGCTCGGCATCGTCACCGCGTTGCTTTATGCCGGCTGGCTGTGGATCTTCGGCCTCGACCTCTTGCTGGTCTGGGCGCTGCTGACCTTCGTGTTCAACTTCGTGCCCTCGATCGGCTCTCTGATCTCGGGCATCCTGCCGGTGCTCTATGCCTTCGCCACGCGCGATCCCTGGACCGCGGTGCTGATCGGCGCGGGGCTTTTGGTGATCGAACAGGTGATGGGCAATTACGTCGACCCGCGGGTGCAGGGCCGGCACCTGTCGATCTCGGCCTTGGTGATCCTCTGCGCGCTGCTGTTCTGGGGCTGGATCTGGGGGGTCGCGGGGGCGATCCTCGCGGTGCCGATCACCATGGTGGTGATGGTCGCCTGCGCCCATGTGCCGGGGCTGCGCTGGATCGCGCTCGGCCTGTCGGACGAGACCGATTACGACGGGCTAAAGGCGCAGCTCGGCGCGCCGGGCAAAACCGACGTGCCGAACTGCTGAAGACTCACTTGCCGAAGACGACCGTGCGGCTGCCGTTGACCAGCACGCGGCGGTCGAGATGCAGCGCCACCGCCCGGGCCAGCACGCGCCGCTCGATGTCGCGCCCCTTGGCCACGAGATCCTCGGGCGTGTCGGCATGGGTGACGTGCTCGACGTCCTGGGAGATGATCGGCCCCTCGTCGAGATCCTCGGTCACGTAATGCGCCGTCGCCCCGATCATCTTCACCCCGCGCGCATGGGCCTGGTGATAGGGCTTGGCCCCCTTGAAACCCGGCAAAAAGGAATGGTGGATGTTGATGCAGCGCCCCGAAAGCCAGGCCGACATCTCGTCCGACAGGATCTGCATGTAGCGCGCCAGCACGACAAGCTCCGCCCCCGTCTCCTCGACCAGCGCCCGGATCTCGGCCTCCTGTTGTGGCTTGGTCTCGCGGGTGATCGGCAGGTGGTGATAGGGCACGTCGTCGGGCAGGCGCACCGACAGCGCGCTTTCGGGATGGTTGCCCGCCACGGCGACGAGGTCCATCGGCATCTCGCCGATGCGCTGGCGGTAGAGCAGGTCGGACAGGCAGTGGTCGAACTTCGACACGAGGATCAGCACCTTCTGGCGGTAGTCCTGCGGGCTCAGGGTCCACTGCATCCCGAAGGCGGTGCCGATGCCGTCCATCTTGGCGCGGAACCCACCATCGCCGCCGATCTCCTGCGGCAGGCGGAACGCCACGCGCATGAAGAAGGTGCCGGTGAGCGTGTCGTCGAACTGCCGCGCCTCGGTGATGTCGCCGCCGGTCTCGGCCAGCGCCGTGGCGACGGCGGCGACGATGCCGGGGCGGTTGCGGCAGGTGAGGGTAAGAATATGGGTGGTCATGGCGTGTCCCGTTCTGGCTTGCCCGGTTCTCGCCCGCCCTGTCCCGGTTTGCCAGCACGCGCGCGCCGCTCCGGCGCGGTTTGGCGACATGGCTGCAGGGAAACCTGCGCCCCGGTGCCGCGTTGGGTCACAGAGGTTTCCGATAGGAGCACGAAATGAGCGACAGCAAGACAACGACGAACCACGACGAGATCCGCCAATGGTGCGAGGCGCGCGGCGGCCATCCCGCGCGGGTCGCCGACACCTCGGGCGGAGAAGGCACGGGGGTGCTGAGGATCGACTTCGAGCCGCAGTCCGAGAACCTCGAGCGGATATCGTGGGACGAGTGGTTCGAAACCTTCGATGACAGCAAGCTCGCTTTCCTGCATCAAGACAGCGCCGCCGATGGTGCGGCAAGCCGGTTCAACAAGCTGATCAGCCGCGAGGGCTGAGGGCACTTTCAGGCCGGCGGCGCAGCCCCTAGATTGGGGTCATGACATTCGCTTCGCTGATCGGGCGCCGCCGCTTTCGCGGCACCCCCCCTGCTCCGGACACGCCCTTCTTCGCGATCGGCGACGTGCATGGCCGCGACGACCTGCTCGCGCGGCTGCTGGACGAGATCGCGCGGCGCGATCCGGGCGCGCCTGTGATCTGCCTGGGTGACATGATCGACCGCGGCCCGGCCAGCGCTGCCGTGCTGCACCGCCTGCGCGCGCATCCCAAGGCGGTCTGCCTCATGGGCAACCACGAGGAGATGATGCTCGATTTTCTCGATGATCCCGCAGGGTCGGGTGCGCCCTGGCTGCGGCATGGCGGCACGGCAACGCTGCGCAGCTTCGGCATCGAAACCGCGCCAGAGCGACCGGCCACCGCGCTGGCGGCCGAGCTGCGCGACGCCCTGGGCGATCTGCACGGCTGGCTGCGCGACCTGCCGCTCTGGTGGCGCAGTGGCAACATGGCCTGCACCCATGCCGGTGCCGACCCGGCCCTGCCGATCGAGGCGCAGGACCGCGCGGCATTGCTTTGGGGCCATCGCCGCTTTCGCAAGCGTCACCGCGCCGATGGGCTATGGGTGCTGCACGGCCATGTCATCACCCCCGATCCGGGCTGGGAGCCGGGTCGTGTCTGGCTCGACACCGGCGCTTACGGGACAGGGCGGCTCAGCGCCGCCCATGTCCACCCCGGCGAGATCGCCCTGCTGACCGAAAGCTGATCCGGGTCAGCCGCGAATGCGCACCGGCACCCCTTTGTAGGCGGGCGTCTTCGACATCTCGTCGTGGTAGTCGAGCGGCACCAGCGGGTTGGTCTCGGGGTAATAGGCCATCACCATGTCGTCGGGCAGGTCGTAGGCCACGACCCTGAGCCCGCCGACCTCGCGCGTCTCGCCATCCTCGACGGCGCAGGACAGCGTCACCTCCTGCCCCTCGCTCAGACCGGCCTTCGCGATCATCTCGGGGTTCATCATCACCACCTGCCGGTCGGTCTCGAGCCCGCGCAGCCGGTCGTTGAAGCCGTAGATGGTGGTGTTGAACTGATCGTTCGAGCGTACGGTGACGAGGGTGTAGCTGTCCTCCCCCGGCACCTGCCCCAGCGCCGAAAGCGTCTCGGGCGCGGTGAAGATCGCCTTGCCGGTCTCGGTCTTCCAGGTCCGCTCGCGTGCCGGGTTGCCCTTGTAGAAGCCGCCCGGCTGGAACAGCCTTTCGTTGAAACGCTCGAACTTGTCTGGATAAGTCTCTTCGATCAGGTCGCGCACGAGGGCGTAGTCGCCGACCCAGTCGTCCCATTTCACCTTCGGATTGGGCTCCAGCGTCGCCTTGGCGATGCCCGCGACGATGAAGGGCTCCGAGCGCAGCATCTTCGAGGCCGGTTCGCGCTTACCCTCGCTGCCGTGGATCATCGACAGGCTGTCCTCCATCGACACCGCCTGCGGGCCGGTGGCCTGCATGTCGAGTTCCGAGCGCACGATGCAAGGCAGCAGCCACGCCTCCTTGCCCACCAGCGTATGGCTGCGGTTGAGCTTGGTCGCGATCTGCACGTTGATGTCGAGGTTCTGCCAAGCCGGATCGGAGCGGCCCTGATCGGGGACCGCGCGGGCAAAGTTGCCGCCCAGGGATACGAAGCCCTTGACCGCCCCGTCGAGCACGCCCTGGACCGCATCGACCGTGGTGGTGCCCTCCTCACGCGGGGATTTGAAGCCGAACATCTCGTCGATCTTGTCGAGCGGCACCAGCTTGGGCTTTTCGCTGATGCCCACCGTGCGCTGGCCCTGCACGTTGGAGTGGCCGCGCACCGGCGAGATGCCCGCGCCTTCGCGGCCGATGTTGCCGCGCATCAGCAGGAGATTGACGTACATCGCAATGTTGAGGCTGCCATGCACATGCTGCGTCAGCCCCATGCCGTAGATGCCGATCACCTTTTCGGAATTGGCATACATCTCGCCCACCTCGGCGAGATCGGCGTGGCGCAGCCCCGAGACACGCTCGATCTCGGACCACTCCATCGCGCGGATCGCCGCCTCGAACTCGGGCCAGCCGGAGGTGTGCTGCGCGATGAACTGCCGGTCGATCACCCCGCCGCCCTGCTCGTCGTCGATCTCGAACACGCGCTTGCACATCCCCGCCAGCGCGGCGACGTCGCTGCCGGGCTTGAGCTGCAGGTAGCGATCCGAAATCACCGTCTCCTTGCCCGTCAGCATCTCGACCGGGTTCTGCGGATCGCGGAAGGTGACGAGCCCCGCCTCGCGCACCGGGTTGAAGGTCACGATCTTGCAGCCGCGCTTCTTGGCGGCGCGCAAGGGGTGCAGGAAGCGGGGGGAATTGGTGCCCGTGTTCTGCCCCATGAAGATGATCATGTCGCAATGATCGAAATCCGACAGCACGCAGGTGCCGACCGGAGAGCCCGTTACCTTCTTAAGCCCGACGCTGGTGGTCTCGTGGCACATGTTGGAGCTGTCGGGCAGGTTGTTGTTGCCGTAGAGCCGCGCGAAGAGCGCGTAGAGATAGGAGGTCTCGAGGCTGGCGCGCCCCGAGGCGTAGAACACCACCGACTTGGGGTCTTTCGCCCGGATCTCGCGCAGCTTGGCGCCGATCGCCGAAAACGCCTCGTCCCAGCTCGCCTCGACATATTTGTCGGTCGCCGAATCGTAGCGCATCGGATGCGTCAGCCGGCCCTGGATCTCCAGATCGTAATCGGGCCATGTGCGCAGCTCGCTCACCGTGTGGCGGGCGAAGAACTCCGGGCCGCAGCGGTCGCGGGTCAGGTCCCAGATCGTCGCCTTGGCGCCGTTCTCGCAGAACTCCGCGACATGCGGATTGGGCGGCTTGGTCCAAGCGCAGGAGGTGCACATGTGCCCGCCGGGCTTGTTCTGCCGCATCAGCGTTTCCAGCACCCCGGCATCGGGCCGCTCCTGCCCCATGTGCTTGGCGACGCTCTTGAGCGATCCCCAGCCGCCGGAGGGATGATCGTAATGCGGCAGCTCGTCGCGCTGGTGGGTTTCCTTGCGGTCGGTCATGAAAGGTCGCTCCCCTGCCCTGCTCTCGTCACGACAAAACGATGCCGCCGCGCGACAGGTTCCGACCGCGCACCACCCACGGCGGGAACCCGATGGCGGCGCACCCGTTTCGCGGTCATGACCGGCACACCGCTTCCGCATCTCAAGGCCCCCGACAGCACGCTCTCACTGCTGCGCGAAGGCTATGACTTCATCTCGCGGCGCTGCGACCGGCTGGGGACGGATGGCTTTCGCACCCGGCTGATGCTGCGCCCCGTCACCTGCCTGCGCGGGCCGCGCGCGGCGAGAGCCTTTTACGCGCCCGGCCGGATGACGCGACGCGGCGCGATGCCCGGCGGCGTGCTCGCGCTGTTGCAGGACAAGGGCTCGGTGCAGGGCCTCGACGACGCGGCGCACCGTCATCGCCGCGGGCTGTTCCTCGGGCTGATGACGCCCGAGGGGCTGGACCGCGCCCGGGACCTCCTGCGCGAGGAGTGGCAGGCCGCAGGCATGGGGGGGCGCGAGATCGTGCTCGCCGAGGAGATCGGCCCGATCCTCACCCGCACCGCGCTGCGCTGGTGCGGGATCGAGCTCGAGGATGCGGCCCCCCGGCTGCGCCACGAGGAGTTCGAGGCGATGATCGGCGGCGCGGCGCTGATCGGTCCGGGGCATTGGCGCGCGCGGCTGCTGCGGCGTCGCTCCGAGGCCTGGGCGCGGGAGGTGATCCGCATCGCCCGCGCGGGCACGGCCCCGCCGCATAGCCCGCTCGCGCGGCTCGCCCGGCACCGCGATCCCTCGGGTCTCGCCTTGCCGCGCGATGTAGCGGCGGTGGAGCTTTTGAACCTGCTGCGCCCGATCGTGGCGGTGGGGCGGTTCATCGTATTCTCGGCCCATGCGATGGTGACGCAGCCGGAGGTCTTCGCCGCCCTGCCCGACACACCGCGGGCGCTGGAATGGTGGGGCGACGAGGTGCGACGGCTCTACCCCTTCTTCCCGGCGATCGGCGGGCGGGTCCGCGAACGCTTCGACTTCGAGGGCCAAGGCTTCGCGCCGGGCGACTGGGTGCTGCTCGACCTGCACGGCACCGACACCGACCCCGGCGCCTGGCCCGATCCGCTGCGCTTCGACCCGATGCGCCACGCGCAGGCGCGCAACGCCTTCGCCTTCGTGCCGCAGGGGGCCGGGCCGATGGAAAGCGGCCATCGCTGCCCGGGCGAGGCGCTGACGGCCGCGCTTCTCGCGGAGGCCACGGCACTCCTGCACGCATCGCGCCCCGAGGCGCCGCCGCAGGATCTGCGCATCGCGCGAAACCGCGTGCCCGCCGCCCCGGTCTCGGGAATGCGTCTGAGGTTGCAGGAACCACCGCCCCGCGCCCCCGGTTGAAACGCGACAGCTTTCAAGGAGCCGCAACATGGCCGAGACACCGCATACCGCCGACCGCCTGCGTCACGACATCGACGAGGGCAAGGCCGGCGACAAGAAGGGCTTTCCCGACACCGCCGCCTCGCCGCTGGGCACCGACGCCGAGGCGTCGGGCAACCCCGCCACCGAGGAAGAGGTCGCGCGGGCCCAAGCCCAGGAGACCGAGAACCCCGCGCGCGGCAAC
>NZ_JAMYXC010000299.1 GCF_024159025.1 Limimaricola litoreus | reverse complement strand
GCGCTGCCGGCCGCGGCCTTCTACCTCGCGCTCGCCGGGCGCGACGTGGCGACGGAGCGCGCCTTCGTCATGGTCGCGGTGAGCCTGGGCGCGGTGCTGGTGGAGCGCCGGGCGCTCTCCTTGCGCGGGCTGGCCATCGCGGCGCTGATCGTGCTGGGGCTGCGGCCCGAGACGCTGCTCAATCCCGGCTTCCAGATGTCCTTTGCAGCCGTGCTGGCGCTTGTCGCCGTGATGGGCCGGCTGCCGCCCGGCTGGCACCGCCCCAAGGGAATTGCGCGGATTTGGATGCCGGTGGCGCTCCTCTCGCTGACCTCGATCGTCGCGGGCTCCGCCACCGCCCCCTTTGCCGCCGCGCATTTTAACCGCGTGGCGCATTACGGGCTCATCGCCAATCTCGCGGCCTCGCCTGCCATGGGCGGGCTGGTCATGCCCGGCGCGGTGATCCTCGCCGTGACCGGCCCGCTCGGGCTCGATCAACCGGCGGTCTGGATGATCGATTACGGCTCGCGCTGGATCCTGTGGGTCAGCGCGAGGATCGCGGCGCTCGATGGCGCCAGTTCGGCGGTGATCGCGCCGCCGGGGGTGGTGGTGGCGCTGGTGGCGCTCGGCGGGCTGTGGCTGGTGCTGTGGCAGGGGCGGGGGCGGGCGGTCGCGCTTTTGCCGCTCATCCTTGCCGCCGGGCTCTGGGCGCGCGCCGAGCGGCCCGATCTGCTGGTCAGCGACAGCGGCGCGCTTCTCGGGTTGATGACCAGGGAGGGGCGGGCGCTGTCGAAGCCCACGGGCGACGGTTTCGCCGCGATGGTCTGGCTGGAGAATGACGGCGATGGCCGGGTGCAGGCGCAGGCACACGATCCGGTGACGCTGCCGCGACATGAGCGGGTGCTGCGGCTGCGCCTCGGGGATACGAGCATCGTGCAGGTGACGGGCAAGACGTCGCTCGCGGCTCTGCAGGGCTGCGACGGGGCCGACATCCTCATCGCCAATCAGATCGATCCCGCGCCGCGCCCCTGCCTGCGTTTCGACGCGCGCCGCCTGCGCGAGACCGGCGCGCTCGCGCTATGGCAGACGCCCGAAGGCCTGCGGATCGAGACGGTGGCCGAGCGGGCCGGCCGCCGTCTCTGGACTCAGTAGCTGCGGATCAACCCGACGAGACGGCCCTGCACGCGGACCTGATCGTCGCTGTAGATCCGCGTTTCATAGGCCGGGTTCGCCGCCTCGAGCGCGATGCGCTTGCCATTGCGGCGGAACCGCTTGAGCGTCGCCTCCTGCTCCTCGATCAGCGCCACGACGATGTCGCCGTTGTCGGCGGTGCCGGTCTCGCGGATCACCACGACGTCGCCGTCGTTGATCCCGGCCTGGATCATCGAATCGCCGTGCACCTCGAGCGCGTAATGGCTGCCCTGACCGAGCATGGAGCCGGGCACCGCGATCTCGTGGCTGATCTCGCTGATGGCGGAGATCGGCACACCGGCGGCGATGCGGCCCATCACCGGCAGGTTCATCGCCATGGCGGCGATTTCGGCGGGCATGTCGGCGGGCTTCGGATCGGGTTCGGGCGCCTGGCCTTCGGCGGCGAGCCGCGTCTCCATCGCCTCGGGCAGCTTGATGATCTCGAGCGCGCGGGCGCGGTGGGCGAGGCGGCGGATGAAGCCCCGTTCCTCCAGCGCGGTGATCAGCCGGTGGATGCCCGACTTGGACCGCAGGTCGAGCGCATCCTTCATTTCGTCGAAGGAGGGCGGAACGCCATCGGCCTTGATCCGACGATGGATGAATTCCAGCAGGTCGGACTGTTTGCGGGTCAGCATGGTTGCCCCTTTGTGCGCGCGGACGGTTGGGGATACGTTCTAGTGCTGTTCCCGTTTTGTGTCAAGCCCTCAGAGCGCGATCACCTCGACCGTCTCACCCGCATCGCGCGCGCGGTCGCCCGGCGGCTGCACGATCAGGCAATCCGCCTCCGACAGCACGGACAAAAGCGAGCTGTCCTGCTTGGAAAAGGCCGTGACGCCGTCGGGACCCGAGGCCGCGCGCAGGTAATGCTCGCGCGGGCCGTTGGCCGCAAGCGGCGCGGCGAGCCGGGCAAGGCGGCGTGGCGCAGGTGTCGCGGGCAGGCCCGACAACGCCCGGATCAGCGGCACGAGAAAGACATGCGCGCAGACCATCGACGACACCGGGTTGCCTGGCAGGCCCAGAAGCAGCGCCGCGCCGAAGCGCCCGGCCATCAGCGGCTTGCCCGGGCGCAGCGCCACCTTCCAGAAGGCGCGCTCCATCCCCGCCTCGGCCGCCGCGTCGCCCACGAGATCATGATCGCCCACCGAGGCACCGCCGATGGTCAGCACGATATCGGCGCCGCGCGCCAGCTCGAAGGCCTGCGCCAGCGCGCCCATGCTGTCGCCCGCGATCGGCAGGAGCCGCGCCGTGCCGCCCGCCTGTTCGACGATACCGTGCAGGCCGTAGGCGTTCGACGCGATGATCTGGTCGGGGCGCGGATCGCCGCCCGGGGCGACCAGCTCGTCGCCCGTGGCGATGATGGCGACCTCGGGGCGGCGCGAGACGGTGAGCCTGTCGGTGTTCATCGAGGCCGCGAGCGCGATGTCGGCGGGGGCAAGGCGGCGCGGCGCGACGAGCTTGTCGCCCGCGCGGAAATCCACCCCGGCGGGGCGGATGTTGCGGTTGTCCGAGATACCATCGCCGAGGGTGATCCGGTCGCCCTCGCGCGCCGTGTCCTCCTGCATCACCACCCGCTCGGCCCCCTCGGGCACCGGTGCGCCGGTGAAGATGCGCAGCGCCTCGCCCGGCCCGACATGCCCCGCATAGGCATGCCCGGCCGCGGCCTCGCCCGTCACCCGCAACACCGCGCCCGGCGCGAGATCGACCTCGCGGATCGCATAGCCATCCATGGCCGAAGCGGCAAAGGGCGGCTGATCGCGCGTCGCGATCACCTCCGAGCGCAGCACCCGGCCCAGCGCGGCGGTCAGGCGCACCTCTTCGGTCGGCAGGGGAGAGACCAGCGCGAACAGCCGGTCGAGGGCCTCGGAGACCGGGATCACGCCTCCCAAAGCCCCGATTTGCCGCCCTCTTTGAGCAGGAGGCGGATGCCGTCGATCTCCATGCCCTTCTCGGCGGCCTTGAGCATGTCGTAGATCGTCAGCGCCGTCACCGACACCGCCGTCAGCGCCTCCATCTCGACGCCGGTGCGCCCGGTGGTGCGCACGGTGGCGGTAATTCTTACGCCGGGCAGGGCCTCGTCGCACTCCAGATCGATCGTCACCTTCGACAGCGGCAGCGGGTGGCACAGCGGGATCAGATCGGCGGTCTTCTTGGATGCCATGATCCCCGCGAGCCGCGCGGTGCCCAGCACGTCGCCCTTGCCCGCGCGCCCCTCGCGCACCAGCGCCAGCGTTTCGGGCTGCATCCGCACCACGCCTTGCGCCACGGCGCGCCGGTCGGTCACCTGCTTGTCGGTGACATCGACCATATGGGCGCGGCCGCCCTCGTCGAAATGGGTGAGCGCCATCAGGCGCCGCCCGGTGCGGTCAGCGGGTTGGCGAGGATCGCCTTGGTGGCCGATGTCACGTCCTCCTGCCGCATAAGGCTTTCGCCGATGAGGAAGCTGCGCGCACCGTAGCGGGCGATCTCGGCGAGATCGGCGGGCGTGGACAGACCGCTTTCGGCGACGATCATCCGGTCGACCGGCACATGCTTGGCCAGCTTGCGGGTCACGTCGAGCGAGGTCTCGAAGGTGTTGAGATCACGGTTGTTGATGCCGATCATCTTGGAGTTCAGTTCGGCCGCGCGGTCGAGCTCGGCGCGATCATGCACCTCGATCAGCGCATCCATGCCCCAGCGGGTGGCGGCATCTTCGAGCTCGCGCGCCTGCGCGTCCGAGACGCTGGCCATGATGATCAGGATGCAGTCGGCGCCGAGGCTGCGGCTTTCGGCCACCTGCCAGGGATCATAGAGGAAGTCCTTGCGCAGCACCGGCAGCTCGGTCGCCTCGCGCGCCTGCACGAGGTAATCCTCCGCGCCCTGGAAGGAGGGGCCGTCGGTCAGCACCGAGAGACAGGCCGCGCCGCCGGCCTCATAGGCGCGCGCCAGCGCGGGCGGATCAAAATCGGCGCGGATCAGGCCCTTCGACGGGCTCGCCTTCTTGATCTCGGCGATGAGGCCGTAGCCCTCGCGGGCGGCTTCGGTCAGGCGGTCTGCGAAACCGCGGGGGGCGGGGGCCTGCGCGGCGCGCGCCTCGATGTCGGCCAGCGGCAGCTCCGCCTTGCGGGCCGCGACCTCTTCGAGCTTGTAGGCCTTGATCTTGTCGAGAATGTCCATGGCGTCGTTCTACCGGGGGAAAGGGGCGTTGGAAAGCGGTCAGGCGGCGGGGCCGCACCAGTCGATCGGGGGATCGCCGCGCGCCTCGAGCCAGCCGTTGATGCGGCCGAAGGGGCGCGAGCCGAAAAAGCCGCGCCGGGCCGAGAGCGGCGAGGGATGCGCGGTCTCGATCACGAGGTGATCGGGGGAGAGGTGCGGCGCCGCGATCTTCTGCGCGTGCTTGCCCCACAGCAGGAAGGCGCAGGGCCGCTCCGCGACGCGGCCCAGAACCTCGCCCACCAGCCGGTTCCAGCCCCAGCGCGCATGGCCGCCCGCCTTGCCCGGCTCGACCGAAAGCGCGGTGTTCAGCAAAAGCACGCCCTGCTCGGCCCAATGGCTCAGATCGCCGGAGGCCGGGGCGCAGCCGATGTCGTCGCGCATCTCCGCGAAGATGTTGCCCAGCGAGCGCGGCAGCCTCGCGAGCTCGGGCGGCACGGAAAAGGCAAGCCCCGTGGCATGGCCCGGCGTGGGATAGGGATCCTGGCCCAGGATCACCACGCGCACCGCCCCGGGCGGGGTCAGCTCCAGCGCGCGGAACCGCAGCCCGGGGTCGGGCAGGACCTCGGGCAGGGCGTCGAGCCGGTCGCGCAGCGCGGGCCAGTCCGCCGAAAAGAACGGCAGATCGGCCCAGCTGTCGGGTGGGCCGCTCACGCCCGGCCGGAACTGATCGCGGCGAGGCGGTCGATGGCAAGGCGCGCCGCACCCGAATCGATGCTCAGCGCGGCGATGTCGACCCCGGCGGAAAGATCGCTCGCCCGGTCCGCCACCACGAGCGCCGCGGCGGCGTTCAGCAGCACCGCATCGCGGTAGGCGCCGGGCGCGCCGTCGAGCAGGGCCGCCAGCGCCTCGCCGTTCTGCTGCGGCGTGCCGCCCAGGATCGCCTCGAAGGGATGCTCGGGCAGGCCCGCGTCGGCGGGGCTGATCTCAAAGCGCTCGACCTTGCCGTTCTCCAGCGCCGCCACCTGCGACGGCCCGCAGATCGACAGCTCGTCGGTGCCGTCATTGCCATGCACCAGCCAGGCGCGCTCCGAGCCGAGCTGGCCCAGCGTCTTGGCCATCGGCACGAGCAGCGCCGGATCATAGGCGCCGGTGAGCTGGCGCTTGACCCCGGCGGGGTTGGTCAGCGGGCCGAGGATGTTGAACAGCGTGCGGATGCCGATCTCGGAGCGGACCGGGCCCACGTGCTTCATCGCCGGGTGATGCATCGGCGCCATCATGAAGCCGATCCCGGCCTCGCGCAGCCCCCGCTCGACCACCTCGGCCCCGACCATCACCTCGACCCCCATCTGGCCCAGCGCATCCGCCGTGCCGGATCTGGAGCTGAGGTTGCGGTTGCCGTGCTTGGCCACCGGCACGCCCGCACCCGCCACGACGAAGGCCGTCGCGGTCGAGATGTTCAGCGTGTTCTTGCCGTCGCCCCCGGTGCCGACGATGTCGATCGCGCCTTCGGGCGCGCGCACCTTGAGACAGCGCGCGCGCATCACGCTGGCCGCGGCGACGATCTCGGAGACCGTCTCGCCGCGCATCCTGAGCGTCACGAGAAAGGCCGCCATCTGCGCCGGCGTGGCATCGCCGTCGAACAGGATGCCAAAGGCCGCCTCGGCCTCCTCGCGGCTGAGCGGTCCTTGGAGCGCCGCGGCGATCAGCGGCTTGAGCCGGTTGCTCATGCCGCCACCGGGGCGCTGTCGGGCAGGCGGTCGAGAAAGGTCTTGAGCATCTGGTGGCCGTGCTCGGAGGCGATGCTCTCGGGGTGGAACTGCACCCCTTCGATCGGCAAATCGCGATGCCTGAGCCCCATGATCGTGCCGTCGGCCAGCTCGGCCGTGATCTCGAGGCTCTCGGGCAGGCTCTCGCGCTCGACCACCAGCGAATGGTAGCGCGTGGCGAGGAAGGGCGAGGGCAGCCCGGCAAAGACGCCGCGGCCCGCGTGCAGCATCTCGGCGGTCTTGCCGTGCACGATCTCGTGGCAGCGCACGACGCGCCCGCCGAAGGCCTGGCCGATGGTCTGGTGGCCGAGGCAGACGCCCAGAAGCGGCATCCGCGCCTCGGCGGCGGCGCCGGTGAGCGGCAGGCAGATGCCCGCCTGATCGGGGTCGCAGGGGCCGGGCGAGAGCACGATGCCCTCCGGGCCCATGGCCATCGCCGTTTCGACGTCGATCTCGTCGTTGCGCTTGACCACCACCTCGGCGCCCAGCTCGCCCAGGTAGTGCACGAGGTTCCAGGTGAAGCTGTCGTAGTTGTCGATCAACAGAAGCATGGTTCCTCCGGCCGGGCAAAATTCGGGGCTACCGTTCGGCGGCGGTCCCTTGGTAAGGTCGCGCCATAAATGGGACCGCAAGGCGGGAAACGTCAAGGTCCGGGGCAGGGACGATTGCCGGCAGGACGGTACAGCGGGGCAGCGAACGTGGGATCTGGGTTCATCATCGGCGGCCTGTGGGGGCTGATCGTCTCGGCCGGAGCACTGGCGATCGCATCCTTGATGGGCGAGCCGCCGCGCGTGCCGCAGGCGGGGTCCGGGGTGGTGCAGCAGGCCCCGGACGAGGTGCTTGGCGAGACGGTGACCCGCGTGGTGCCGCAGGCCGAGCCCGACCCCGAGACGCTCGCGGAGCCCGCGACCGGGCCCG
>NZ_JAMYXC010000159.1 GCF_024159025.1 Limimaricola litoreus | reverse complement strand
GCACGACGCTGACCACGATGTCGCTCTGCGCCGCCGCCTCGGCCGGCTCCCCCGCCTCGCCGCCGATCGCGACGAGCGCATCCGCCGCGCCCTCGCGCAGGTCGCAGCCGATCACCCGGTGCCCGGCCCGCCTGAGCGACAGCGCCATGCCGAGCCCCATCGATCCCAGACCGATCACCGTGATCACCGCCATGCCCGCCTCCCTCGTATTTGGTATACCATTTCGTCACACGCTTCGGCGCGGCTGTCAATCGCGGGCGTGGCGCTTGCAAACGGCAAAGGGCACCGCGACCCATTCCCGGTCGCGGCGCCCCGCCTGCCCTGCCCTCGCCCGGCCCTGCCCGCTTGCCTCAGCCGCCGAAGCGGTCGCGCAGCAGGTTCTTTTGGACCTTGCCCATCGTGTTTCGCGGCAGTTCGTCGACGATCTCCAGCCGCCGCGGCTGCTTGAACCGCGCGAGCTGCCCCTGCATCGCCGCCATCACCGCCTCGCGGTCGATCTCAGCGCCGGGCCGCGGCACCAGCACGCCGACGACGCTTTCGCCGAAATCGGCATCCTTCACCCCGATCACCGCGCTTTCCAGCACGCCGGGCTGTTCGTCGAGCAGCAGCTCAATCTCCTTGGGGTAGATGTTGTAGCCGCCCGAAATGATCAGGTCCTTGTCGCGCCCGACGATGCTGACATAGCCATCCTCGTCGATCCGCCCGAGGTCCCCGGTGATGAAGAACCCGTCCGCGCGCAGCTCGGCCGCGGTCTTTTCGGGCATCTGCCAATAGCCCTTGAACACGTTGGGCCCGCGCACCTCGATCAACCCGACCTCGCCCGGCGGCAGCGCCTCGCCCGTCTCGCGGTCGGTGATCTTCAGCTCCACCCCCGGCAGCGGAAAGCCCACCGTGCCCGCACGACGCTCGCCCTCATAGGGGTTGGAGGTGTTCATGTTGGTCTCGGTCATGCCGTAGCGCTCGAGGATCCGGTGCCCGGTGCGCTTCTCGAACTCCACATGCGTCTCGGCCAGAAGCGGCGCGGAGCCCGAGATGAAGAGCCGCATGTTCTCGGTCAGCTCGCGGGTGAACCTCTCGTCGCCCAGAAGCCGGGTGTAGAAGGTCGGCACCCCCATCAGCGCCGTGGCGCCGGGCATCAGCTCAATCAATGCGTCGAGATCGAACTTCGGCAAAAAGATCATCGCCGCGCCCGACACCGCCGAGACGTTGGTCGCGACGAAGAGCCCATGGGTGTGAAAGATCGGCAGCGCGTGCAACAGCACGTCGTCTTCGGTGAAGCGCCAATGCTCGGCCAGCGTCACCGCGTTGGAGATGAGGTTGCCCTGGCTCAGCATCGCCCCCTTGGAGCGGCCCGTTGTGCCCGAGGTATACAAGAAAGCCGCGAGGTCGTCCTCGCCCCGCGCCACAGTCTCGAACCGGTCCTCGTGCCGCGCCGCCTGCGCCATCAGCCCGCCATGGCCATCGGCCCCCAGCGTCAGGATCTGCGCGCCGCAGCGTTCGCAAAGCGGTTCCAGCCCCGCCTCGCGCGAAGGGTCGCAGATCACCATCCGCGCGCCGCTGTCCTCGATGAAATAGCTCAGCTCCTCGACCGTGTAGCCGGTGTTGAGCGGCAGGAACACCAGCCCCGCCTGCGCGCAGGCGGCATAGAGCGCCAGCGCCTGCGGGCTTTTCTCGACCTGTGCGGCGACCCGGTCGCCGGGTTTCAGCCCGGCATCGACCAGCGCATGGGCGATCCGCGCCGCCATGGCAAGAAACTCGGCATGGCTGATCCGGCGACCGCCGCGCAGGATCAGGAACGGCGTCTCCTGCCCGGCATGGCGTCCGAACAGCGTGTCGTAGAGCGGGTTGGCCATGGTCATGCCCCTTCCTTGCGGGCCCGCCCGTTGCGGGGAAGAAGGCCGCGCACGCCGTCCGACGCCGCCACCTCCTGCCGCTTGGCAAAGCCTTCGTGGTTCTGTGTGATCCTGCCCAGATCATAGAGATAATTCACCATCGCGCCGCAGCTTTCGGCCCGGCCCTTGGGCGAGATGTCGGCATTGGCGTGCACCGCGTGCAGCTGCGCGCCGTTGCCGAGGTGAAACCGCGCGACGGGGTCGAGCGGCATGCCGCCCTCGCGCTTGGCGGTCAGCAGATAGGTCGCCGCCGTCTTTTTCAGCGCCTCGTCGTCGAGCCGGGTCGGGTCGATCCCTTCGGCGTCCATCCAGGCCCTCAGCCCCGGAATGGGCGAGAGTGTCACGAAGGTCCTGAGCCCCGGAAGCTCGGCGGAGAGATCCGCTACCACCTGCTTGATGAGAGAGTTGCCGAAGGAGATCCCCGCCAGCCCCGACTGGCAGTTCGAGATCGAGTAGAAGACGGCCGTGTCGGCCTCCGCCGCCTCGACCTCCTCGCGCCCCTCGGCCAAGAGCCCCTGCACCGAGCCGGGAATGCCGCGCGTCAGCGCCACCTCGACGAAGATCACCGGCTCGTCCGGCATCGCGGGGTGGAAAAAGGCAAAGCAGCGCCGGTCGGCGGGCTCGACCCTGCGGCGCAGATCCTCCCAGCTGTCGATCGCATGCACCGCCTCATAGGCGATGATCTTTTCGAGGATCTGCGCCGGGCTCTCCCAGCTCACCGGGCGCAGCACCAGAAATCCGCGGTTGAACCAGCTCTGGAACAGGTGGCGGAAATCCTGGTCGAGCGCCGCGCGCGGATCGTCGCGCTTCAACAGCCGCAAGAGATCCGCCCGCATCGCCACCAGCCGCGCCGTCGCCCCCGGCACCCGGTTGAGACGGCGCACCAGCTCCTGCCGCGGCGGCTCGGCCGCCTCCAGAAAGGCGCGGTAGCTTTTCGGCCCCGGCTCGGCCTCATAGGCGTCGAGCGCGCTGCGCACCGTCTCGGGGTCGATGTCGAGCTTCTCGGCCAGATGCGCGAAAAAGGCGATCTTGCCCGCGTCATCCTTGGCGGCATAGCGGTCCAGAAGCTCGCGCGCCGAGGTCAGCCCCGAGACCTCGCCCGCGTTCGACAGCAAGTCCGCGATCAGCGTCTCGTCGGAGCGAAGATCCGCCTCGCGCGCCGGCTGCCACGGGTAGCGGCGCTCGAGAATGGTGGAAAGGACATCTGACAGGATGCTCATATTGCGGTCCCCATGACGGCATCGGGCAGCCAGGTCGCCAGCCCCGGAAAGATCGACAGCAGCACGATCGCCGCGATCATGCAGCCGACGAAGGGCAGCGAGCCGAACAGCACCTTCTTGAGAGAGATGTCCGGCGCGATGCCGTTGATGACATAGAGGTTGAGGCCCACGGGCGGCGTGATCAGGCCGATCTCCATGTTGATCGTCACGATCACCGCGAACCAGTAGGGATCGAACCCCGCCGCCGTGATGATCGGCAGAAGGATCGGCGCCGACATCAGGATCACCGCGACGGGGGGCAGAAAGAAGCCCGCCACCAGCAGGAACAGGTTGACGATCGCCATCAGCACCCAGCGGTTCACGTCCAGATCGCCGATCCACGCCGCGACCGACTGTGTGATGAAGAGCGAGGACAGCATGAAGGAGAAGACCCCCGCCGCGCCGATGATGAAGAGGATCATCACGCTCTCGCGGGTGCTGTCGCGCAGGATCGCCCAGAGGGCTTTCGGCTGCACCATCTTGTAGATGATCATCACCACCACGATGCAGAGAAGCGCGCCGACGGCGGCCGTCTCGGACGGCGTCGCGATGCCGCCGTAAAGCGCGTAGAGCACGCCGACGATGATCGCGAGAAAGGGCAGCACCCGCGGCAGGATCTCGAATTTCTGGCGCCACGAATACCTGACCCCCGACAGCGCCACCCCCGCCGCCCCGCGCCGCCATGTGTCGAAGATCGACCAGGCGATGAACAAGAGCGTCAGCACGAGGCCCGGGATCACACCGGCGAGGAACAGCCGCCCGATCGAGGTCTCGGTGGCGATGCCATAGACGATCATGGTCACCGATGGCGGAATGAGGATGCCGAGCGTGCCGCCCGCGGCGATGGAGCCCGCCGCCACCTCGTCGGGGTAGCCACGCTTGCGCATCTCGGGGATGCCCATCTTGCCGATCGCCGCACAGGTCGCCGGAGACGAGCCCGACATCGCGGCAAAGAGCGCGCAGGCCCCGAGGTTCGACACCAGAAGACCGCCCGGCACGCGGGTCAGCCAGCGCTCCAGCGCCTCGTAGAGATCGGGGCCCGCGCGCGAGGAGGAGATCGCCGCCCCCATGATGATGAACATCGGGATCGACAGCAGCGCAAAGCTGTTGAGCTCGCCGAAGAAGAGCTCGGGCAAGGCTTCGAGCGAGCGCGCGCCATCGACGAAGAACAGGAAGCCGGTGGCGACCACGAGAAGCCCGGTGCCGACCGAGATGCCCGAAAACAGCACCAGCACGGTGAACAGCGCGACCAGCGCGCCGAGGGTGAGCGGCTCCATCAGTGTCTCCGGTCTTCAGGCGGCAGGGTCGGGTCGGCGTCGTCATGCCCGGTGGCGACGGACCACAGATCGGCCACGAGCTGCAGCGCGAAGAGCGCGAAACCGAGCGGCACGGCGAGATAGGGGATCCAGAGCTTCACGCCCCAGACGGTCTCGGAGCGCCAGTTGCGCTCCCATGCGAGGTGGAACATCTCCCAGCCATAGAACAGCATTAGCCCGATCATCAGGATCGTCGCGCTCAGCACCGCGATGGCCAGCGCCCGGCGCGCGCCGGCGGGCAAGAGCCCCGGCACGAGGTCGACCCCGACATGACCGCGCAGCTTCTGCACGTAAGGCAGGCCCAGAAGCGTCGCGCCGATCATCATGTAGATCACCGCCTCGGTCTGCCAGATCGTGGATTGGCCCAGCACCGCGCGCTGAAAGATCATCTGGCAGGTGATCAGCACGGAGGCGAAGATCATAAAGGCCGCCACGATCCCGCACAGGGTCGAGACATGGCCGATCGCTCGGATTGCGGCGGGGGCCTCCCGCCGGATCGTCTGGCTCATGGATTGTCCTTGGAAACGAGGGGTCGGGCCGCGGCGCATCCCGCCGCGGCCCGGATCGCGGTCACTCGACGGCCAGCGCCTTGTCGAGCAGCTCCTGCCCGTTCGGCGTCTCCTCGACGAAGACCTTGAACGCGGTCTCCTTGGCCAGCGCGCGCCAGGCCTCGAAGTCCTCCATGGTCATTTCCGCGATCTCGACGCCGGCCTCGCGGAAGGTCTCGCGCGCCACGTCGTCGCCCTTCTTGCCCTCCGACAGGTAGAAGGCCTCCGCCTCGGCGGCGGCGTCGGTGAGCGCCTTCTGCTGATCTTCCGTCAGCTCCTCGAAGGTCCGCTTGTTCATGATCATCGGCTGATACATGAACCACAGCGCCGTATCGCCCGCGGGCGTGTAGCATTCGAGCTGCTCGTAGAGCCGGTAGCTCACGAAGCTCTCCGACGAGGTATTGGCCGCGTCGAGCACGCCCGTCTGCAGCGCCGGGTAGATCTCCGACGAGGCCATCGAGGCGATCGAGGCTCCCGCCCCCGCCAGCATCTCCTCGAAGGACTTGCCGGCGGCGCGGATCGTCACCCCCTCCACGTCCTCGGGCTTGGTGATGCAGCCCGCGTTCGAGCCGAAGCCCCCCGCGAGGTAGCCGTCCACCAGCACCATCACGTCATCCTCGGCCATGGTCTCGCGGATCGCGTCGCCGAACTCGGATTTCGACAGCCGGTTGCCGTGTTCGAGGTTGCGCACGAGGCCGGGCATGAGGGTGAGGTTGTAGGCCGGCTGCTGGCCGCCCGCGTAGCTCAGCGGCAGCACCGTCATGTCGAGCTGGCCGCGCGACAGCGGCGTGTACTGCTCGCGCGCCTTGAACAGGGTCTGGTTCGGAAAGATCTGGATCTCCAGATCGACATCGGCGGCGGCGACCTTGTCGGCCACCATCTGCGCGACCTGGTGGCGCACGTCGCCCTCGGCCCATTGATGCGACAGGCGCAGGGTTTCGGCCCCCGCGGCGAGCGGCGCGAGCATGGCGGCCGAGGCCGCGAGCATCGTGATCTTGTTCATTGTCGTCCTCCCAAACGATGCGCCGGGATGCTCCCCCATCCGACGCCGGGCCACGCTGCGCGGGATTGTATTTCAAGTCAAGCTTTCGTATACAAGAAACGATTTCCTGCATATGCGAAGGGATCCGCGCATGAGCCGCAGCCGCAGCGACCTGATCGCCGAAACGCTGGAGGACGAAATCCTGCGCGGCCGCTTCGCGCCGGGCACGAGGCTCGACGAGACGAAGCTCGCCGAGGAGCACGGCGTGTCGCGCACGCCCCTGCGCGAGGCGTTCCAGAAGCTCGCCGCCGCCGGTCTGATCGAACAGCAGCCGCGCCGCGGCGTCTTCGTGCGCGAGGTCGGCGCGGTCGAGCTTCTGGAGATGTTCGAGGTCATGGCCGAGATCGAGGCCGCCTGCGGCAGGCTCGCGGCGCAACGGATCACCGACGCCGCCCTTGCTGATCTCGACGCCGCCAACGCCCGCTGCCGCGCGGCGATGGAGGCGGGCGAAAGCGATGCCTATTACCGCGAGAACGAGGTGTTCCATCACCTGATCTACACCCAGTCGGGCAACCGTTTTCTCGCAGGCGAGGCCGCCCGCCTGCACCGCAGGCTCAAGCCCTTCCGCCGCACCCAGCTTCACCTGCGCGGCCGCATGGCGCAGAGCATGGCCGAGCATCTGGAGATCGTGGCGGCGCTGCGCGCGGGCGAGGCCGATCGCGCGGCCTCGCTTCTGCGCGCCCATATCGCGGTGCAGGGCGAGAAATTCCACCACCTTATGGCCGGGCTGCGCGCCGCCGAATAGGCGCTACTCGGGCGGCATCTCGGGCAGGTCGTCGAACAGGCCGGGCTGCATCTCCTCCCAAAAGGCAAAGATCGCCCGCGCGTTGAGCGCGCTTTCCCAGCCGTGGCGGCGGAAATCCTCGCGCTCCATCTCCCCGGTCAGCCGCCCCAGCATCAGCCGCCGGTCGGCGTCGCGCTGGGTCGGGTTGCGCTTGCGCGTGGCCTC
>NZ_JAMYXC010000207.1 GCF_024159025.1 Limimaricola litoreus | reverse complement strand
CCTGGCGCCCGCGGCGGCGGGTGCCCGACGCCGTGCCGCTGGCCGGTCCGATCCATGATCCACGCGCCGCCCGCGCCGGGCTGCCGCCCCTGCTGCGCAGCTATCTCGGCATGGGCGGGGTGGTGAGCGATCACGCGGTGATCGACGCGGGCATGAACACGCTGCATGTGCTGTGCATGGTCGATGTGGCGAAGATCCCGCCGGGCCGGGTCCGCGTGCTGCGGGCGCTGGCCTTTGGCCCTTGATAAGCCGCGCGCCGCCCTCTAGCTGCGGGGCATGGCACGCGCACCCCTTCTCCAGCTCACCGACATTTCCCTCACCTTCGGCGGCGACCCCGTCTTTGACGGGCTGTCACTCGCGGTTCAGCAGGGCGACCGCGTCGCCCTCGTGGGCCGCAACGGCTCCGGCAAGTCCACCTTGATGAAGGTGATGGCAGGCCTCGTGGAGCCCGACCGCGGCATCCGCGCCGTCCCGCCCGCGACGAGTGTGGGCTACATGGAGCAGGACCCCGATTTCTCGGGCTATGCGACTTTGGGCGAATGGGCCGCGCAGAACCTCGACATCGGCGAGGAATACAAGCTCGACGTCGCCGCCGAGGGGCTCAAGTTCGACCCCGAGCGCGATCCGGCCACCGCCTCTGGCGGCGAGCGTCGGCGCGCGGCGCTGGCGCGGCTGATGGCCGAGGCGCCCGAGCTGATGCTGCTCGACGAGCCGACCAACCACCTCGACATCGAGGCGATCGCCTGGCTCGAGGCGGAGCTCAAGCAGACCCGCGCCGCCTTCGTGCTGATCTCCCACGACCGCGCCTTTCTCAAGGCGCTGACCCGCGCGACGCTGTGGATCGACCGCGGTGCGGTCAGGCGGCAGGAGACCGGCTTCGACGGCTTCGAAGCCTGGCGTGACAAGGTCTGGGAAGACGAGGACGTGGCGCGCCACAAGCTCGACCGCAAGATCAAGTCCGAGGCCCGCTGGGCGGTCGAGGGCATCTCGGCCCGCCGCAAGCGCAACCAGGGCCGGGTGCGGGCGCTGCAGGATCTGCGCGCCGAGCGGGCGAACCAGATCCGCCGACAGGGCACCGCCGCCATGGCGCTCGGCGAGGGGCCGACATCGGGCAAGAAGGTCGTTGAGGCCTTTGGCCTGTCTAAGGAATACGCGGGCAAGCGGATCGTCGAGAACTTCGATCTCACGGTCATGCGCGGCGACAGGATCGCCTTCGTCGGCCCAAACGGTGTCGGAAAAACCACGCTTATCAAGATGTTGCTGGGCGAAGTTGAGCCGGACGAGGGGCGCATCAAGCACGGCACCAACCTCGAGATCGCGGTGTTCGACCAGGCCCGTGCCCGGCTCGACCCCGAGGCGACGCTCTGGGACAGCCTGACCAACGACCCAACCATGGCGGTCTCCGGCTCCTCGGATCAGGTCATGGTGCGTGGCACGCCCAAGCATGTCGTGGGCTATCTCAAGGAGTTCCTCTTCGACGAGGGGCAGGCCCGCGCGCCGGTCAAGTCGCTCTCGGGTGGCGAGAAGGCGCGGCTGCTGCTGGCCCGGATCATGGCGCAGACCTCGAACGTACTGGTGCTCGACGAGCCGACCAACGATCTCGACATCGAGACGCTGGATCTCCTGCAGGATCTCTTGGGCGATTACGACGGCACGGTGCTCCTGGTCAGCCACGACCGCGATTTCCTCGACCGGGTGGCGAGCACGACCATCGCCATGGAGGGCGACGGGCAGGCGGTGCTCTATGCGGGGGGCTGGAGCGATTACCAAAGCCAGCGCAGGAACGCCGCCGAACCGGTGACCCACGCGCCTGCGCCCCGCGGCAGCGCGCCCGTGCCCAGCGCGCCCAAGCCCAAGGCGGAGCCCAGGAAGGCGGGCCTCAGCTTCACCGAGAAGCACCGGCTCGAGGAACTGCCCAAGGTGATCGAGCGGCTGGGGCAGGAGATCGAAAAGCTGGAGCAGCTGCTCGGCGACCCCGAGCTGTTCACCCGCGAGCCGGTGAAATTCCGCAAGGCGACCGAGGCGATGGCCGAACGGCAGGCGGCGCTCGATGCCGCCGAGACCGAGTGGCTGGAGCTCGAGGAGAAAGCGAGCGTTTGATTTTCAAAACGCTGCTTTAAAACGAAAAAAGCCCGCCTTCGGAACGAAGGCGGGCTTTTCTTTCGCTCTGCGGGATCAGCCGTCGAAGTTCACTTCTTCCATGATCCGCAGCGCGGCGGCGCGGTGGTCGGCCAGCGTCGGCAGGTCGGTCTCGTCGGCGGTGAACTCACCCCAGCCCTGCACCAGCTCCGAGGCTTCGGCGCCTTCGAGCACCGGGTATTCGTAGTTGGCTTCGGCATAGATTTCCTGCGCCTGCGGCGAGACGAGGTATTCCATGAATTGGACCGCCTCTTCCTTGTTCGGCGCGGCCTGGGTCAGCGCGACGCCCGAGACGTTGACGTGGGTGCCGCCGTTCTCGAAGGTCGGGAAGGTGATGCGCACCGCATTGGCCCACTCGGTCTGCTCTTCGTCCTGCAGCATCTTGCCCATGTAGTAGGTGTTGCCGAGCGAGATGTCGCATTCGCCGGCCCAGATCGCCTTGACCTGTGCGCGGTCGTTGCCCTCGGGCTTGCGCGCGAGGTTGTCCTTCACGCCCTGCGCCCAGTCCTTGGCGTATTCCTCGCCGTGATGGGCGATGATCGCCGAGACCAGCGCGAGGTTGTAGTTGTGCAGGCCCGAGCGGGTGCAGATCCGGCCTTCCCACTTGTCCGAGGCGAGATCCTCGTAGGTGGTGACTTCGCCGTCCTCGACGCGCTCATTGCTGGCATAGACAATGCGGGCGCGGGTGGTGACGCCGAACCATTCGCCGTTCTCACCGCGCAGGTTGGCGGGCACCGCCTCCATCAGCACGTCGCTCTCGACCGGCTGGGTCACGCCGGCATCGACGATCTGGCTCAGGTTCGCGATGTCGACGGTCATCACCAGATCGGCGGGCGAGCGGGCGCCTTCGGCTTCGAGACGCTCGACGATGCCGTCCTCGACGAAGGCGAGGTTGACGGCGATGCCGGTCTCTTCGGTGAAGGCATCGACCACCGGCTGGATCAGCTCGGGCTGGCGGGTGGTGTACATGTTGACGTCGGCCATGGCGCTGGTCCCGGCGAGGGCGGCGGCGATGGTGAGGACGGGGCGGAAGGTCATGGAGCGCTCCAGATCAGCGTTGCGATTGGAGGCGCTTAAACCCGAGCAAATTGGTAGGGTCAATGCCCGAGTTTTTTACTTTGAAACTTTTTGCCCCTGCTTCTCCGCCTGTCGGATCTCGTTCCACAGCGCGTCCATCTCGTCGAGATCGCTCTCGACCGGGCGCTTGCCACGTTTCTGAAGTTCGCTCTCTATGTAGCTGAAACGTCTCGTGAACTTGTCGTTCGATCGGCGCAGCGCTACCTCCGGGTCCACGTCGAGATGCCGCGCGAGATTGGCCATGACGAAAAGCAGGTCGCCCATTTCGGCCTCTATCTCGTCCTGGCCCAGCGTGTCGCGCGCCTCGACCAGTTCGCGCGCTTCCTCGACCAGCTTGTCGAGCACCTGCGCCGTCTGCGGCCAATCGAATCCCACCCGCGCGGCGCGTTTTTGCAGCTTGGCCGCGCGCATCAGCGCCGGCAGGCCGAGCGCCACGCCGTCGAGCACGCCGGTCTCGGATTTGCCCGCGCGCTCGGCCGCCTTGATCGCCTCCCAGGCTCGGATCTGTTCATCGGCCGTGCGGTCGCGGCTTTCCTCGCCGAAGACATGCGGGTGCCGGGCGATCATCTTGTCGGAGATCGCCCGCGCCACGGCCGCGAGGTCGAAGTGCCCGGCCTCGGTCGCCATCTGCGCGTGGTAGACCGATTGCAGCAAGAGATCGCCCAGCTCACCCCTGAGCTCGGGCCAGTCCTCGCGCGCGATGGCGTCGGCCACCTCATAGGCCTCTTCGATCGTGTAGGGCGCGATCGAGGCGAAATCCTGCTCGATGTCCCAGGGGCAGCCGTGATCGGGATTGCGCAGCGCGCGCATGATCGCCGAGAGCCGCGCGATCTCGCGGGCGGCGGCGTGGTCGGTGTCGCGGATCTCGGGCTCGGTCTGGGGCATTGCGCGTGGCTCCTGTCGGTGGCAAGCCGCAGGCTAGGATTTCAAAGCCCGGAGCGCCAGCCATGCCCGTCGTCAACCGCATTGCCGATTTCGCCGAAGAGATGAAGGGCTGGCGCCGGACGCTGCACGCCGCGCCAGAGGTTGGGTTCGACTGCCACGAGACGGCGGGCTTTATCGCCGCGCGGCTGCGCGAGTTCGGCGTGGACGAAATCCACGAGGGGATCGCCACCTCCGGTATCGTGGCGCTGATCCGGGGCCGTGGCGAAGGCCCGGTGATCGGGCTTCGGGCCGATATGGATGCGCTGCCGATGGAGGAGCAGACCGGCCTGCCGCATGCCTCGGCCAACAAGGGCGCGATGCATGGCTGCGGCCATGACGGTCATACCTCCATGCTTCTTGGCGCCGCGAAATACCTCGCCGAAACGCGCAATTTCGCAGGGACCGTTGCGCTGATCTTCCAGCCCGCCGAAGAGGGCGGCGGTGGCGCGGGCGTGATGGTCGAGGAGGGCGTGATGGAGCGCTTCGGCATCACCCAGGTCTTTGCGCTGCACAACGAGCCGGGGCTGCCCGTGGGCCATTTTCGCACCGCGCCCGGTGCGATCATGGCGGCGGTGGATGATTTCACCATCACCGTGACCGGCAAGGGCGGGCATGGCGCGATGCCGCAGGACGCGGCCGATCCGGTGGTCGCCGCCTGCGGCATCGTCACCGCGATCCAGACCATCGTCAGCCGCAATCACGACGCGCGCGAGGATCTGGTGATTTCGGTCACCCAGATCCACACCGGCAGCGCCGACAACGTGATCCCCGCGACCGCATGGATCAACGGCACGGTGCGCAGCTTCGACAAGGGCGTGCAGGCGATGGTGATGCGGCGGATGCGCGAGATCTGCGAGGGGCAGGCCATGGCCTACGGCGTGCGAGCCGATCTCGATTACAACCTCGGCTATCCGGCGACGATCAACGACGCGGATCGCGCCGGCTTTGCGGCCGAGGTCGCGGGCGAGGTCGGCCTGGCCTCCGATCCCGACAGCCCGCGCGCCATGGGGGCGGAGGATTTTTCCTTCATGCTGGAGGCGCGGCCCGGCGCCTATCTCTTCATCGGCAATGGCGAGACGGCGGGGGTGCACCACCCGGAATATGATTTCAACGACGAGACCGCGCCTTATGGCGCGTCCTTCTTCGCACGGCTGGTGGAGCGGGCGCAGCCCGCGCGCGGCTGAGCGAAGCATCGGGAACGCGCGGGCGTATGGGGCGTTCCGATACGCAAAGCCCGCGCGATCGGCGCGCGAAGTTCGAATGACAAGGTGTTGAACAAAATGGCGATCCTCACCGTATCGGCGCTTGTCGCCGCGGCCGTTCCGCTCACCTGGGTGCGCGTCGCCCCATCGGATGTCGATCGCTGGCACGTCGATCCGATGGAGGTGGCGCATGTGCCGGTGAAACCCAAGGAGGGCGGCTGGCTGATGCGCACGGGACCTGCCAACGCGGCGCCGCCGGTCTTTGCGACCGACCCTGCGACGCTGCTGTCGGCCTTTGACGAGATCGTGCGGGCCACGCCGCGCACCAAGGTGTTGTTCGAGGACGCGCCGAAGGGGCGCACGACCTATCTCACGCGCAGCGCGGTGATGGGCTTTCCCGACTACACCAGCGTCAAGGCCGTGCCCGAGGCGGGGGGTGCCGCTTTGATGATCTGGGCGCGCAACCGCTTCGGCATCTCGGACATGGGCGCGAACCGCCGCCGGGTCGAGGCCTGGCTGGCCGAGCTGTCCGAGCGGTTGCCGCATCGCTGAGCGTCACTTGACGCCTCGGGGGCGATGGAGGATGGGTGAGCCATGATCGCACAGGACAAGATCGACCAGATCACCGCCCGCTTCGAGTTTCTCGAGGCCAAGATGTCGTCCGGCGCAGCGGGTGGCGAGATCGCCGAACTGGGCCGCGAATACGCCGAGCTGAAGCCCGTCGTCGAGACGGCGGCCGAGCACGCGCGGCTGGAGGCCGAGATCGCCGAGGCGCGGGCGATGCGCGACGACCCCGAGATGCGCGACCTCGTCGAGGAGGAGCTGCCCGGTCTCAAGGCCCGGCTGGAGGCGGCGGAAACCGCGCTGCGCCTCGCGCTTCTACCCAAGGATGCCGCTGACGCCCGCCCCGCGATGATCGAGATCCGCCCCGGTACGGGGGGCGACGAGGCGGCGCTTTTCGCGGCCGACCTGCTGCGCATGTACCAGCGCCATGCGGAGGCGCGCGGCTGGCGCTTCGAGATCATCGAGGAACAGGCCACCGAGCTTGGCGGCATCAAGGAGGTCGTGGCGCGGGTGGTTGGCGAGGGCGTGTTTGCCCGGCTGAAGTATGAAAGCGGCGTGCACCGGGTGCAGCGCGTGCCCGAGACCGAGAGCGGCGGGCGCATCCACACCTCGGCGGCCACGGTCGCCGTGCTGCCCGAGGCGGAGGCGGTCGATGTGAAGATCGACCCCGGTGACCTGCGCATCGACACGATGCGCGCCTCCGGCGCGGGCGGGCAGCACGTCAACACCACCGACTCGGCGGTCCGCATCACCCATATCCCCACCGGCATCGTCGTCACCTCGAGCCAGAAGTCGCAGCACCGCAACCGCGAACTGGCGATGGAGGTGCTGCGTTCGCGGCTTTACGACGCCGAGCGCAGCCGGGTCGAGGGGGCGCGCTCTGCCGACCGCCGCGCGCAGGTCGGCTCGGGCGACCGCTCCGAGCGCATCCGCACCTACAACTTCCCGCAAGGCCGCATGACCGATCACCGCATCAACCTCACGCTCTACAAGCTCGACGCGGTGATGGGCGGCGATCTCGACGAGATCATCGACGCGCTGACGGCCGAGGCGCAGGCCGCGCTTCTGGCGGAGATGGAGGCATGAGCCCGCTGCCCTCGGGCCCGCTCACCGGGGCCGCGGCGCTGGTCGCGGCGACCCGCAGGCTCGCCGAGGCCGGGGTGCCCGATCCGGGGCGCGACG
>NZ_JAMYXC010000055.1 GCF_024159025.1 Limimaricola litoreus | reverse complement strand
GGGCACGAGCCGCCCCTCGATCGCGCTGCCGCTGCGTGGCACGGCCGCCGGTGCCTTCGGCCGCCCCATCAGCGCATGGTCGCGCAGGCGCGCGGGCGCGCCGGTCTCCTCGCACCCCGTCACGGCGCCGAAGACGCCCGGCTCGGCCAGCGGACCGGCAAGAAACAGCGCCCCGTTCCTCACGAGGCCCGCGCCTTGGTCATTTCGAGCACGAGCCCGATGGCGAGGCCGCCCAGCAGCAGCAGCAGCGCGATCTGCGGCACCGCCAGCCGCACCGCGACGGTGATCCAGTAGGTCGCCATCGCCTCCAGCGCATCCATCGGATCGCGGTAGCGCCCGCGCATCGCGGTGCGCAGCATGAAGATCGCCCCATGCACCGCGAGGGTCAGGAGCAGGCCGCAGATCGTCGTCGTCAGCCCGTTGTCGAGCCCGGCGCGCCAGCCCCCGCCCGCGCGCCGCCCGGCGATGAACCAGCCCACGCCCGCGCCGATCGCCGCGTTGATCGTGGCCGCGGAGGGGACGGTGAAGATTCCCTCCATCAGCGGCTCCGCCAGCCGGGTGACGAGAAAGCCCAGCAGGGCAAAGAGCAGGCTTCCGACGAGCTTGGCGGCAGTTGGCATGCGGATGGCTCCCCGGGGCGGTTGTCCCGTTCTGGGTAACGCCGGCGTGATCCGAACGAAAGCCGGGGCCGCCCCGCCGGGCCGGATTTTTCCCCGAGCGTCGGAAAACGGCATCGCCCGGCCCGCCTGCGTCCCATACGGCTCAATCACGCGCGCGGTAGGCATCGAGTGCGCGCGCCCGCCCCTCTCCCGCATCCACGATGGGGTCGGGATAGGGCATCTCCGCCGAGAGCCCCCAGCTGCGCGGCGCGGCGGCGAGGAAATCGAGCGCGGTTTCGGGCGGGCTTTCCTGCCCTTCGGCGATCCAGGCGCGCTGATAGGCGCCGTCGGGGTCGAACTTCGCCAGCTGGCTTTCGGGGTTGTAGACCCGGAAATAGGGCGCGGCGTCGGGGCCGGAGCCCGCGATCCACTGCCAGCCCAGCGCGTTGTTGGCCGGGTCCCAGTCGATCAGGCAGTCGGCGAACCAGTCATGCCCGATCTTCCAATGCGTCATCAGATGCTTGGTCAGGTAGGAGCCCACGATCATCCGCGCGCGGTTGTGCATCCGCCCCGTGGCATAGATCTCGCGCATCGCGGCATCGACGAAGCGCATGCCGGTGCGGCCGCGCTTCCACGCCGTGGCCTCGGGGCTGTTTGCGTCCTCGGACCACGGAAACCGGTCCCATTCGGCCCGCCAGTTGCGCGAGATGAGCCGGGGCGTGTGGTGCAGGAGGTGATAGGCGAACTCGCGCCACACGAGCTCCTTGCGGAAATGCTCGGCCCCCTCGGCCCCCGCCTCGCGCGCGGCCAGCGCCGCGCGGTAGCAGGTGCGGATCGAGATCTCGCCATAGGTGAGGTTCTCCGACAGGTCCGAGGTGCCCTCGATGTCGGGCCTGTCGCGGGCGATGGCGTAATCCTCGACACGTTGGGCAATGAAGCGATCCAGCCGATCCCGGGCGGCCCGTTCGCCAACAACGCAGTATTTCGCCACCACCGCACCGCCGCGGTTCATGCCGCGTCCCATGTCCCAGTCTTCCAGCCGCTCGCTCTCGGGCCAGCTTTCGGGCGCGGGCAGCCGCGCGGGGGCGGGCAGCGGCTCGCCCGGATCGCGGTCGCGCGTGGCCTTCATGTAGGGCGTGTAGACCTTGTAGTAGCCCCCCGTCTTGGTCTCGACGCTTTCGGGCTCGAACAGCAGGTGGCCCTCGAAGTCGCGGGTCTCGATGCCTTCGGCGTCGAGCCCTTTCATCACCTCGGCGTCGCGCGCCCGCGCTTCGGGGTCATAGGCGCGGCTCCACCAGACGGCGCGCGCGCCGGTTTCGCGCACGAGGTCGCGCAGGCAGCCCAGCGCCCCGCCCCGGCGCAGCACCAGCTTCGAGCCGATCCGCTCCAGATCGCGGGCGAGGCTTTCGACCGAGAGCCCGAGGCGGAAGCGCGGTGCGGCGCCCTGCCCCTCGACCACCTCGTCATGCAAGAAGACCGGGATCAGCGGCGCGCCGGTTTCCACGGCCTCGGTCAGAAGCGGATGGTCGGCAAGCCGCAGGTCGCGGCGCAGCCAGATCAGGATCGGGGCGGTCATGGGCACTCCTCGCGTGGTCCCCATGCGAGCTAGCGCCCCGCGCGGTTCATCAAGCGCGACGTTGCGCCGCCAGCCCCGGATGCTCGGCCTCGTGGCCCCGGGCGGTCCCGATGGTCAGCTCCTCGCGGGTGCGCGGCAGGGCATGCGGGATCTCGGCCTGGATCCAGGCGACCAGCTTCTCGCGCATCTCGCAGCGCAGGTCGAAGGCGCGCGGCGCGTTGCGCGCCGAGACCAGCACCCGCACCTCCATCACCCGCTCGCGGAAATCAGTGACGGCGAGGTTGAACACGCCGCCGTCCCACAGCGTGCTGGCCTCGGCGATCTCGCGCGCCTTGTCGCGGATCCGGTCCACCGGCGCGGAATGGTCGAGATAGATCATCACCGTGCCGATCAGCTGCGAGCTTTCGCGGGTCCAGTTCTGGAAGGGCTGCTCGATGAAATAGCTCAGCGGCACAATCATCCGTCGCCAGTCCCAGATGCGGATCACCACATAGGTCGAGGTGATCTCCTCGACATTGCCCCATTCGCCCTCGACGATCAACGCGTCGTCGATGCGGATCGGCTGGGTCATGGCAAGCTGGATGCCCGCAAAGATGTTCTTGAGCACCGATTGCAGCGCGAGGCCCGCGACGATGCCCGCCGCCCCGGCGGAGGCCAGAAGCGACACGCCGTATTGGCGCACCTCGTCGAAGGTCATCAGCGCCGCGGCAATGGCGACGATGGTGATCAGCACCGAGGCCACGCGTAGGAAGATCTTGGTCTGCGTCACATGCTTGCGCGCGAGCAGGTTATCCTCGGAATCGAGGGCGAAGCGGCGCAGGTGTATCTTGGCCCAGACATCGAGCACGACCCGCGCGATCCAGCCCAGAAGCAGGATCGTACCCACCAGCACGAGGTGATGCAGCCCCTGCTCGTCGGATGGCGAGAGCGGCGCCACGGCCGCGGCGGGCGCGATGAACAGGAAGATGAGAGCGAGGCGCGCCGGGCCGCGGATCCTGGCGACCAGTTCGCGGCGAAAGAAATCGCTGCCCTGCGTCAGACGGCGCAGCCCGGCAAAGACCAACGCATGCACGAGGCAGGCCAGCGCGATGGCAAGGCCGAAGTCGATCAGGATCACGGCCCAGGCCGGAAGCCAGCCGAGGCCGATGTCGGAGATATTCTGGATCAGCATCATGGGGCGGGATGATAGAGGCGCGTCTCGCGCCGAAAACCCCTCGCCCGCGTTTTCGCCGCGCTGCGGCGAGAACCGGCCATGCGCGGCGGCCCCGGCATGGGGGCCGCCGCGCCTCGCCTCACGGCGTCGGGTTCTTGCGCTCGTTCTTCAGCGCGATGAAGATCGCCACGCACATCACCAGAAGCAGGAAGGCGAAGGGGAAGCCCGTGGCCACCGCCATCGCCTGCAGCGCCGCCAGACCGCCGCCCAGCAGCAGCGCGATCGCCACGAGGCCCTCGAACACGCACCAGAAAATGCGCTGCGGCAGCGGACCGTCGACCTTGCCGCCCGAGGTGATGGTGTCGATGACCAGCGAACCGGAGTCGGACGAGGTCACGAAGAACACGATCACCAGCACGATGCCGATCAGCGAAGTGATGGTCGACAGCGGCAGCTGGCTCAGCATCTCGAACAGCTGCACCGGCAGCGCCGCTTCGGCCGCGCCCATGAAGTTGTCCTGCACCACCTGGGTGATCGCGGTGCCGCCGAAGACGCTCATCCACAGCACGCAGACCATCGAGGGCACGAGCAGCACGGCGATCATGAATTCGCGCACCGTGCGGCCGCGGCTGACGCGGGCGATGAACATGCCGACGAAGGGCGACCAGGAGATCCACCACGCCCAGTAGAACGCGGTCCAGCCCTGGCTGAAGTTGGCGTCCTCGCGCCCGAAGGGCTGGCTCAGCGCCGGGAAGTTGGTGACATAGGCCCAGAGCGAGGCGAAGAAGGTGCTGATGATGGTGCCGGTCGGGCCGACGAAGAGCACGAAGAGCAACAGCGCGAAGGCCAGCACCATGTTGATCTCGGAGGCGCGCTTCACGCCGCCGTCGAGACCCGCCATGACCGACACGGTCGCCACGGCGGTGATGCCGAGGATCAGCAGGATCTTGAGCCCCGCGCCCGAACGGCCGATCTCGTCGCCCTCGGGGTTCAGCAGCGGGTTGTTGTAGCTCAGCCCGAACACCGCGCGGGTGTTCTCGGCCGTGTCACCGGTGCCGAAAAGGAAATCCATTCCCGCGACCGCCTGCTCGGCGCCAAAGCCCAGCGAGGTGGCGAGGCCGAACAGCGTGGCAAAGACCGCGACGATGTCGATGATGTGGCCGGTCCAGCCCCAGACCCGGTCGCCGAAGATCGGGTAGAAGGCCGAGCGGATCGTCAGCGGCAGGCCCTGGTTGTAGGAGAACAGGCCCAGCGCCAGCGCCACCACCGCATACATCGCCCAAGGGTGCAGACCCCAGTGGTAGATCGTCGCCGCCATGCCGAGCTGCCGCGCGGCCTCGGCGTCGCCCGTGGCGCCCGCCAGCGGCGCCCAGCTTTCGGGGCTGCCCGCGCCCTCGGCGAAGGAGGTCGAGAAATGGGTCAGCGGCTCGGAGACGCCGTAGAACATCAGACCGATGCCCATGCCGGCGGCGAAGAGCATCGCGAACCAGCCCGCATAGCCGTAATCGGGCCGGGCCGAGGCACCGCCAAGGCGCACGGAGCCCAAGGGCGTCACGATCAGCAGCAGGCCGAACAACACGAAGATGTTGCCGCCCAGGATGAAGAACCACGAGAAATTCGCGGTGAGCCAGTTCTGCACGCCCTTGAACAGGTCGGTCGCGGCCTCTGGCACCATCAGCGTGCCCAGCACGAAGGCCACGATGCCCAGACCCGCGATCAGGAAGACCGGGTTGTGGATGTCGAGGCCGAAGGGGCCGATCTGTTTCTGGATGTTGTCCTGACCGACCTCGTAGTCGGTCTCGTCTATGAGACGTGTCGTCTCTGCCGCGTCTGGATCGGTATCCGGCGTCGTCATCGTCACCCCCAATGCAAGTTGTCACACGAAGACCTAGGCCCGGTGGGCCAAGGTCAAGAATTCGTGCGTCTGTCACATGCCAGCACGGATTGCGACCCCGAGGGGCGCCGCGTGCCCGGGGGACGACAAACGTCGTGGGCGGTCAGCCCGCGACGTCGACCACGACCCGGCCGCGCACCTGCCCCTTAAGGATTTCCGCCCCCAGCTCAGGCAGGTCGCCCAGCCGCGCGGGGCGGATCATCGCGCGCAGCTTCTCCATCGGCAGGTCGCGGGCGATCCGCTTCCAGGCTTCGACGCGGTTGTCATAGGGCTGCATGACGCTGTCGATGCCCAAGAGATTGACGCCCCTGAGCAGGAAGGGGATCACCTTGGCCGGAAGATCGGCGCCACCTGCGAGCCCCACCGCCGCGACCGAGCCGCCGTAGTTCACCTGCCCCAGAACGCGCGCCAGCATCGCGCCGCCCACCGCGTCGACGCAGCCCGCCCAACGTTCGCTTTCGAGCGGCTTCTTCGTGGTCTCGTTAATCTCGGCGCGCGGCACGATCGAGGCCGCGCCGAGATCGCGCAGGTAGTCCTCGGTCTCGGGCCGCCCGGTGACGGCGGCGACCTCATGACCCAATGAGGCGAGGATCGCGGTCGCGACCGAGCCGACGCCGCCCGCCGCGCCGGTGACCAGAACCGGCCCCTGCCCGGTCTTCAACCCCTGCTTTTCCAGCGCCATCACGGCGAGCATCGCCGTCAGCCCGGCGGTGCCCACCGCCATCGCGTCGCGCGTGCTGAGCCCCTCGGGCAGCGGCACCAGCCAGTCGGCCCTGACCCGCGCGCGGGTGGCATAGCCGCCCCAATGCGCTTCGCCCACGCGCCAACCGGTGAGCACCACCTTGTCGCCGGGCTTGTAGCGCGCATCGTCCGAAGTCTCGACCGCGCCCGCGAAATCGATCCCCGGCACATGCGGATACTGCCGCACCAGCCCGCCGCCCGGCCCGATGCACAGCCCGTCCTTGTAGTTGAGCGTCGAATATTCGACCGCAACGGTCACCTCGCCCTCGGGCAGCCGCGCGTCGTCGAGCTCCTGCACCGAGGCATGGGTCGCCCCCGCCTCGTCCTTTTCGACCAAAAGCGCCTTGAACATGAGCATCCTCCCTCGGGGCAACATCGTCTCGGCGGTCATGATGCACGTCGCGCCCGGCGGCGCAATCGGGAGAGCCCGCGGGTGATGACAGCCGAAAGCGAAACCCCGCCTTGTTTCGCGCCCGCCCCCCTTTTCAACGCCGCCCCGCGCGCCTATATCTGCCATGTCCTTTCGGGGACTATGGACATAAACGCGCCTGTAATAAGCGGATCGGACCCGGGGGCGGTACCCGGCGGCTCCACCATACATCCCTCGTTGGGGGCAGATGGGGCCGAAACAGGATCGACGAACGTGTAAAGAGGTCTGCTTTGTCTCGGTGAGGTACCACCGATATCGGTCCAAAATTGTACAGTTGCCAACGACAACCGTGCTCCGGCAATGGCTGTGGCTGCTTAAGCAGTCTCGGTCCGCCGAAACTTAAGTCCTAGCGCCTAGCCGCGTTAGGCGGGGTTCGCAGGCACCTGGCAACAGAAGCCTGCACTTCCCCCCAATTCAGCGAAGTCACGCCGCGCGTAATCCGTGGCGGGAGACGGTTCTTGCCAGCTTCGGGCGGGCCGGTGCAGCATGGGCGCCATGGCCCGGCTGTTGTTCATCGCCCTCGCCTGCGCGCTGTCGCCCGCGATGTCGCGCGCTTGCGAAACGGCGCTGGTGCTGGCGATGGATGTCTCGAACTCAGTCGACGAGGCCGAGTACCGGCTGCAGGTCGACGGGCTGGCCGACGCGATGGAGGACCCGGCGGTGATCGAGGCGGTGCTGGGCGGCGATGTGGCGCTGGCGGTGCTGCAATGGTCCGCCGCGGGGCAGCAGCGCGTCGTCTTCGACTGGACCCAACCGCGCGACAGGGCCGCGCTCTCACGGCTTTCGCGGCAGGTCCGCGCCACGCCGCGCGCCTTCGTGATGG
>NZ_JAMYXC010000290.1 GCF_024159025.1 Limimaricola litoreus | reverse complement strand
CAAGGTGCGGCCGAACCCGCCCAGACCGGCGCGGGGCAGGGTGGCATGGCTGCCAAGCGCGCGGGCAAGATCGGGGCTGCCGCCAAGGCCGATCAGCGCCACCGGGCAGCCGGGGTCGAGCGACAGCGCGAGCGTTTCGCCCGGCTGGAGCGTGAATGCGGTCCAGGCCTCGATCGGGCGGGCATTCTCGCCCTCGACCTGCCCCATCAGCCCCGGGCCGAGCGCAAGCCGCAGCGGGGCCTCCCGCGCCTCCAGCCGCGGCGGCACCAGCGCCACCTCGATCGCCGCGGCCCCCGCCGCATTGCCCAAAAGGAGGTTGAGCGCGTAAAGCGCGTCGCGGTCCAGCACCCCCGAGGCGGGCACGCCGATGCCGCGTCCGCCGCGAAACCCGGCATCCTGGATCAGGCTGCGCGCGCCGCCTTTGACGAAATGCAGCCGCGACGTCATGGCGCGGCCTCGGCGTAGCGCGCGGCCTCGATCCGGCCCGCGGCCAGATCCGCCGTGATCGTCTCGAAGCGATCCTGGTCCACTGGCTCGAAGCGGACACGGTCGCCCGCCTCCAGCAGCGCGGGCGCGGCGCGCGCGGCATCGAACAAGGGCACCGGGCAGCGGCCGACGATGTGCCAGCCGCCGGGGCTTTCGAACGGGTAGATGACGGTCAGGCCGTTGGCGATGGCCACGGCGCCTTGCGGCACGCGGGTGCGCGGCGTGCTCCGGCGCGGCACCGAGAACCCTTCGGGCAGCTCGCCCATGAAGGGCAGGCCGGGCAGGAAGCCGATGGAATAGACCCTGTGCTCGGTGGCGGCATGACGCTCGGCGATCCTCTCGCGCTCCATCCCGAGCCGCTTTGAGAGATCGTTCAGATCCTCGCCCTCGTAGCAGCACGGCAGCCGCCAGAGCCGGCCCGCGACGGGGGCAGCCGGATCGGTGTCCTCCAGCGCGGCCCGCACGCGGGCGACGAGATCGGCCTGCCGCCCTTCGAGCGGATCGTAATGCAGGGTGATCGAGCAGAAGGCGCGCGACAGCTCCTGCGCCCCGGGCAGCGCCCCGGCGTCGAGCAGCTCGGCCAGGCGGGCATGAGCCGCGCCGACGCGGGCGGCGGCCTCGGCCCCGATGCGCGGCGCGAGGTCGAAGGTGATGGCCCGGTCGGCCAGGGGCCGGGCGGCGAGCAGGTCCACGTCGAAGGCTCCGGATCGGTGCGGTTCGCGCGAAGCCTAGAGGCTCAGGACAAGCGCATCAACGATTTACCGACAAAATGTCCGCGAAAACTCCCAATCAACGTCATGGATTGATTGCCGCGGCAGGGGGCGGCACTCTGCACCGAGCTAATGAAGGGAACAGGCGGCATGGCAGAGAAAACCGGGCGAGAGACCGAGGCGCAGGGGGCGCGGCCCCAGAAGATCGTGTCTTCGGAGCATCTGGCCGATGACGAGAACTGGGAGCTGTCGGAATATGAATACGGCCTGATCGTCGCGCAGAACGCCTTCAGTCGCTGGATGACCCGGTGCCTCGCCGCCGTGGTCGGCCATTCCAATTTCGGCGCGCTCGATGTGCTGGTCTTGCACAACGTCAACCATCGGGGCCGGGCCAAGCGCCTGTCGGACATCTGTTTCGTCCTCAACATCGAGGATCAGCACACGGTGACCTACGCGCTGAAAAAGCTGGTGGCCGAGGGGCTCGTCGCCGGCGAAAGGCGCGGCAAGGAACGATTCTACGCCACCACCGATCTCGGCGCAGAGACCTGCCGCAAGTATCGCGACCTGCGCGAGGCCTGCCTGATCGACACGCTGCGTTCGATGGACTCGGATGCCGAGGAGCTGCGCCGGCTGGGCCGCGTTTTGCGCGGAATGTCGGGGCTTTACGATCAGGCCGCGCGGTCTGCCGCCTCGGTTTGATGTGAAATTACCTGCGAAACGCAGGTAATATGTTTACAAGACAAACGGCGCTCGGCTAGCGTTGCGCCCATCATGCAGCGATCCGCATCCAGGCGGATCGGGGGGAGGCCGAATTGCGCGAGACGAACGCTCCGATCCTGACCGTCGAGAACCTGTCGATCGCCTTCGGGGAGACCGAGGCGGTGCGCGGCCTGAGCTTCGAGGTGCCGCGCGGCGGCACGCTCGCCATCGTCGGCGAGAGCGGTTCGGGCAAATCGGTCACCTCGATGGCGGCGATGGGATTGCTGAAGTTCACCGGGGGCCGCGTCACCTCCGGAGCGATCCGGCTGCATGGAAAGGAGGGCGAGACGGCGATCACCGGCGCCTCGGAGGCCGCGCTGCGGCGGCTGCGCGGCAACCGGATCTCGATGATCTTCCAGGAGCCGATGACCTCGCTCGATCCGGTCTTCACCATCGGCAGCCAGATCGGCGAGGCGCTGAAGCTGCATCGCGGTCTCGGCGGCCGGGCCGCGCGCGACGAGGCGGCGCGGCTTCTGGAGCTGGTGCGCCTGCCCAATGCCCGCGCCCAGCTCGACCGCTACCCGCACCAGCTTTCGGGGGGGATGCGCCAGAGGGTGATGATCGCCATGGCCGTCTCCTGCCGGCCCGACCTGCTGATCGCCGACGAGCCGACCACCGCGCTCGACGTGACCATCCAGGCGCAGATCCTGCAGATCATCCGCGACATGCAGTCCGAATTCGGCACCTCGGTCGTCTTCATCAGCCACGACATGGGCGTGGTCTCGGAGATGGCCGACGAGATCGTGGTGATGCGCAATGGCGAGATGGTCGAGACGGGCCGGGCCGAGGATGTGATCCTGCGGCCCAAAGCCGATTACACCCGCGCGCTGATGGCGGCGGTGCCGAAGATCGGCGCGATGCAGGGCTCCGAGAGCCCGCGCAAGTTCGACCTGCCGGGGCAGGCGGCGGCCGAGGGCGGCGATCACCCCGCGCCCGAACGTGCCGAGCCGCTGGTCCGGCTCGACAAGGTGACGACCCGATACGACATCACCTCCGGCTTCTTCGGTCGGGTCAGCCACCGCGTCCATGCCGCCGAGGATGTCAGCTTCGAGATCCACCCCGGCGAGACGCTGGCGCTTGTGGGCGAGAGCGGATCGGGCAAATCGACGGTGGGCAAGACGCTGCAGCAGCTCGTGCGCCCGGTTTCGGGGCGCATCCTCTACCGCGGCACCGACATCCTCTCGCTCGATCCGGCCGAGCGGCAGCGCTTCAAGCGCGAGATCCAGTACATCTTCCAGGACCCCTACGGCTCGCTCAACCCGCGCAAGACGGTGAAGCAGAGCCTGACCGAACCGATGGCCACCCATGGGCTCCTGCGGGACGCCGACGCGCAGGTGGCCGAGCTTCTGACCTCGGTCGGGCTCAAGTCGGAACACGCCGGGCGCTACCCGCACGAATTCTCGGGCGGCCAGCGCCAGCGCATCGCCATCGCCCGCGCGCTTTCGGTCGATCCGGGGCTGATCATCGCCGACGAGGCGGTCTCGGCGCTCGATGTGAGCGTGCAGGCGCAGGTGATCAACCTGATGATGGACATCCAGGCCCGGCGCGGGCTGGCCTATCTCTTCATCAGCCACGACATGGCCGTGGTCGAGCGCGTCAGCCACCGCGTCGCGGTGATGTATCTGGGCGAGATCGTCGAGATGGGCACGCGCCGGCAGGTCTTCGAGACGCCGCAACACCCCTATACGAAGCGCCTGCTGCGGGCGGTTCCGGTGATGGACCCGACCCGTCCACCGGAGCGCGTCACGCTGACGGGCGACATCCCCAGCCCGATCCGGGCCATCGGTGATCCGCGGCGCAGCCACGGCTTCGTCGAGGTCGCGCCGGGCCACATCCTCGCCGACAACCACGAAAACTTTGAAAAATACAGGGAAGGTATCGCATCATGACGGATCTGAAATCGCGCCTGCTGACGGCGGCGCTCGTCGCCACCACCGCGCTCACCGCCGCCCCGGCCCTGGCGCAGGGCACGCTCACCGTGGCGCAGCGCCAGGACCCGGCCAACTGGGACCCGGTCGATACCTTCCTCGTCGCCTGGGGGTCGGTCGCCTCCAACATCTACGACGGCCTCGTGCGCCGCGACGAGAACCTCGAACTGCAGCCCGGCCTCGCCGAAAGCTGGGAGGTCTCCGAGGACGGGCTGAAGATCCGCTTCGAGCTGCGCGAGGGCGTGCAGTTCCACAATGGCGAGCCCTTCGACGCGAATGCGGTGAAATACACCTTCGACCGCCTGCTGGGCGATGTCGGCGCCGCCGGGCCGCAGCGCTCGAACTACACCACGATCGAAAGCGTCGAGGTGGTCGACGACACCACCGTCGATTTCCACATGGCCCAGCCCGACCCGGTGATCCTCACCAAGCTCGCGGGCTACGGCGCGATGATCGTGCCGCCGCAATACATCGAGGAAATGGGCCAGGAGCATTTCGACATGAACCCGGTCGGCACCGGCCCGTTCAAGTTCGTCAGCTACGACCAGGGCGCGCGGATCGAGCTCGAGGCCAACGAAGAGTATTTCGACGGCGCGCCCGCGCTCGACGGGCTCGTCTACCGCTTCATCCGCGAGGATGCGACGCGGCTGGCCGAGCTGCAGTCGGGCGGGGTCGATCTCGTCTCCGACGTGGCCTTCTCGGCGGTGCCGACGATCGAGGCGGCCGACAATGCCGATATCGTCGCCGTCTCCGGCCCGACGATCTACTCGCTCGCGCTCAAGACCAAGGACGCGGTGACCGAGGATGTGCGGGTGCGCCGCGCGCTCAACATGGCGGTCGACAAGCAGGCGCTGATCGACGCCTTCCTCGCCGGGCGCGGCACGCCGATCGCCAGCCTGCAGGGCGAGCTGTCCTTCGGCCACGATCCCGAGCTCGAGGGCTATGCCTTCGATCCGCAGCAGGCGATGGCGCTTTTGCAGGAGGCCGGCGTCGCGCCGGGCACCGAGATGACCATCGACTACCGCGCCGGCAACTCGACCTTCAACGAGGTGGCGCAGGCGCTGACCGGCTTCTTCGCCGCGGTCGGGCTCAATGTCGGGCTCAACCCGATCGAGGATGGCGTCTTCCTCAACGAGATCGTGCCGCAGGGCCGGACCAACGAGATGTTCCAGTTCAGCTGGGGCGGCTGGACCTTCGATTTCGACAACACCGCCTATCTCTCCTACCACGAGGGCGAGAAGTGGAACCCCTACGGCACCTCCGAGGAGATGAACGAACTGCTCGAGGAGCAGCGCCAGTCGCCCGACCAGGAGGTCCGCGAGGAGATCCTGCAGCAGGTGGCCAACCTCGCCCATGAAGAGGCCTACCACATCCCCCTCTACAACGAGCAGACCGTCTACGCGGTGGCCGACCGGGTCGAGGGCTTCGTGCCCGCCCCCGACAAGCGGCTGCGCCTGACCGAGGTCAGCATCGCCGAGTGAGACCATAGCGCCGGCGCGGGGCCTCTCTCCCGCGCCGGATCTTCCCTTCGGAGGCCGCCTTGCCCATCCTCTCCTTCATCCTCAAGCGCGTGATCCAGGCCGGCTTCGTGCTGATCGCGGTGACGCTCTTCGTCTCCTTCGCGATCCGGCTCACCGGCGATCCGGCGGTGATGATGCTGCGCGAATCCGCGAACGTCACCCCGGAGGATCTCGAACGGATCCGCGAGGGGCTCGGCCTCAACCGGCCCTTCCTCGTGCAATACGGGGATTTCATCGCCGGTCTCGTCACCGGCGACCTCGGCCAGAGCTTCTTTCGCGGCGCCATCGCGCCGCTGGTCTCGGGCGCGCTCGGCGCGACCTTGCTGCTGGCGCTCACCTCGCTGGCCGTCTCGCTGCTGATCTCGATTCCCTTGGGCATCTACGCGGCCACGCATCGCGGCTCCTTCGGGGATCAGCTGGTGCGGGTGCTGTCGCTCGCGGGGCTGTCCTTTCCGAACTTCTGGCTCGGCATCATGCTGGTGCTGATCTTCTCGGTGACGCTGCGCTGGCTGCCGCCGTCGGGCTTCACCGGACCGCAATCGCTGATCATGCCCGCCGTGACGATCGGCGTGATCCTGACCTCGACCAACCTGCGCATCGTGCGCACCACCATGCTCGACGTGCTGTCGTCGCAGTTCATCATGGTGGCCCGCGCCAAGGGGCTGTCGCAGACCAAGGTGGTCTACAAGCACGCGCTGAGAAACAGCTCGATCGCGCTCGTCACCTATCTCGGCCTGCAGTTCGGCTCGCTGATGGGCGGGCTCGTGGTGGTCGAGCTGGTGTTCAACTGGCCCGGCATGGGCACGCTCGCCATCGAGGCGATCGCGCAGCGCGATTACCCGATCCTGCAGACGGTGATCTCGATCCTCGCGGTGCTGATCGTCGCCGTGAACCTCCTGGTCGACCTCACCTACATGCTGCTCGACCCCCGCATCAGACTGGAGTGACGCCATGACGGGCTTCAAGAATTTCGAGTTCGTCGCGGGGCTCGTGCTGATCGTGCTGATCGGTGGCGCCGTGGCCCTGTCGCCTTTGCTGTTTCCCGACGGTGGCCGCGCGATGGACCTCACCGCGCGGCTGACCGCGCCCTTCGGCGGCTGGGAGCACCCCTTGGGCACCGATCCGCTGGGGCGCGACATCCTCGCCCGCGTCGTCGTCGGCGGCCGGGTGTCGTTCTTCGTCGGCATCGTCTCGGCGCTCGGCGCGGTGGTGATTGGCACGGTGGTCGGCCTTCTGGCGGGCTATTACCGCGGGCCGTGGGACATGTTCCTGATGCGCTTTGCCGACATCCAGCTGGCGCTGCCCTTCATCCTTCTGGCGATGACGGTGATCGCGATCATCGGGCCGGGGCTCGACCGCATCATCGTGCTGATGATCGTCGCGCAATGGGTGCAATATGCGCGGCTGATCCGCGGTTCGGTCCTCTCGCTCAGACAGGCCGAATTCGTGCAGGCGGCGCAGAGCTACGGCCTGCCCGACCGCAAGATCCTGTTCGGCCACATCCTGCCCAACGCGATGGGCCCGCTGGTGATCCTCGCCACGCTGAACGTCGCCAACAACATCCTGCTCGAAAGCAGCCTGACCTTCCTCGGCCTGGGGATCGACCCGCTGGTGCCGAGCTGGGGGGGCATGCTGGCCGATGGGCGCAACTACATCCAGACCGCGCCCTGGGTGACGATCTTTCCGGGCCTCGCGATCATGCTGACGGTGCTGGGCCTCAACCTGCTGGGCGACTGGCTGCGCGACCGGCTCGATCCGCTGGGAGCCACGAAATGACCCACCGCGATTTTGCCCGCACGATCGATGCGTTGCCCGACACCGCGCGCCGCGCATGGCTGTTCGAAGGCCCCGCCGCGCGGCGCGCGATGGAGG
>NZ_JAMYXC010000196.1 GCF_024159025.1 Limimaricola litoreus | reverse complement strand
CCGCCTGCGCAGTGCGCGGCCCGACACACCAGGCGGGCAGGCCGGCATAGCCCATCCGCGCCGCACCCCGCGCGCCGCGCTCCGATGTCAGGATCAGCGCGGCGGGGGAAAGCTCGGGCCGCGGCGGGGTCATCTCGTCGATCCGGAGCAGCGGCGCGATCAGCGCAGGCACATGCCGCCCGGCGGCAAGCTCGAGCTCCGCGAGAAACCGCCGCGCCGCGGGCTCGGGTCGGGTCAGCAGCAGCATCGGTTCGGTCATCGCGTCACTCCCCTCGCGGCATTGTTCGAAGCGAAGCGGGATGGTAGCTGCGCAGAGCGCGGGCGCAAGCGGGGCGGACATGACCGGACTCACCATTCTCGGCATCGAATCGAGCTGCGACGACAGCGCGGCGGCGGTGGTGCGCCGGACCGAAACCGGGCCGCGCGTGCTCTCCTCCGTCGTGCGCGGCCAGACCGCGCTGCATGCGGAGTTCGGCGGCGTCGTGCCCGAGATCGCGGCGCGTGCCCATGCGGAGGTGCTCGATCACTGCGTCGAGGCGGCGCTGGAGGAGGCCGGTCTCGGCATGGACGATCTCGACGGGATCGCGGTGACCGCCGGGCCGGGGCTGATCGGCGGGGTGCTCTCGGGGGTGATGCTGGCCAAGGGGCTGTCGGCGGCCACCGGGCTGCCGCTGATCGGGGTCAATCACCTCGCGGGCCACGCGCTGACGCCGCGGCTGACCGACGAGCTGGAATTTCCCTATCTGATGCTGCTGGTCTCTGGCGGGCATTGCCAGTTTCTCGTGGTCGAGGGCGAGGACAGCTTCCGCCGCCTCGGCGGCACGATCGACGACGCGCCGGGCGAGGCCTTCGACAAGACCGCGCGGCTTTTGGGCCTGCCGCAGCCCGGCGGCCCGGCGGTCGAGGCCGAGGCGCGGGAAGGGGACGCGGAGCGGATCCGGCTGCCGCGCCCGCTTCTGGACCGGCCCGGCTGCGACATGTCCTTTTCCGGGCTGAAGACGGCGCTCCTGCGTGCGCGCGACGCCGAGATGGCACAGGCCGGCGGGCTGACCCGCGCCACGCGCGCCGATCTCGCCGCGAGCTTTCAGCAGGCCGTGGTCGATATCCTCGCCGAGAAGACCCGCCGCGCGCTCGATCTCTATCTTGATCTCGCCCCCGTACGCCCGGCCTTTGCCGTGGCGGGGGGCGTGGCGGCCAATGGGCCGATCCGCGCGGCGTTGCAGGCGCTCTGCGCCAAGCGCGGGGTCGCCTTCTCGGCCCCGCCGCTCAGCCTGTGCACCGACAACGCGGCGATGATCGCCCATGCGGGGCTGGCGCGGCTCGCGGCGGGGGAGGCGGACGGGCTGGAGCTTTCCGCGCGGCCGCGCTGGCCGCTCGATGCGCGGGCGGCGCCGATGATCGGATCGGGCAGGAAGGGAGCCAAGGCATGAGAATCGGGATCGCGGGGGCGGGCGCGTTCGGGACGGCGCTGGCGGTGACGCTGGCGCAGGCGGGGCAGGCGGTGACGCTCTGGGCGCGCGATGCGGAGGCGGTCGGGGAGATACGCCGCACGCGCCGGGTTGAGCGGCTGCCCGAGATCGAGCTGCCGGAGGGAATCGAGCCTGTTTCAGCGCTTTCGAGCCTGTTTTCCTGCGACACGATCCTCATGGCGCTGCCCGCGCAGGCCACCCGCGGCTTCGTAGCCGAGCATGCCGCGCCGCTCGCGGGCAAGGTGCTCGTCGCCTGCGCCAAGGGCATCGACCTGCACAGCCTCACCGGCCAGACCGCGATCATTGCCAAGGCCGTGCCATCGGCCACGCCCGCGCTGCTGACGGGCCCGAGCTTTGCCGCCGATATCGCGCGCGGCCTGCCCACGGCGCTGACGCTGGCCTGCGCCGACGAGGCCTGCGGCGCGGCGCTGCAGCAGGCGCTCTCGACGCCGACGCTCAGGCTCTATCGCAGCGCCGACGTGATCGGCGCCGAGCTTGGCGGCGCGCTCAAGAACGTCATTGCCATCGCCTGCGGCGCCTGCATCGGCGCGGGGCTGGGCGACAGCGCGCGTGCGGCGCTGATGACCCGCGGTTTTGCCGAGATGCAGCGCCTCGCCGCCGCCTTGGGCGCGCGGCCCGAGACGCTGATGGGGCTGTCGGGCTTCGGCGATCTGGTGCTCACCTGCTCATCGGAGCTGTCGCGCAACTACCGCTACGGGCTGGCGCTGGGCCGGGGCGAGACGTTCGACAGCCACATGACGGTCGAGGGCGCGGCCACGGCACGCGCCGTCACCGATCTTGCCGCCGCGCGCGGGCTCGACCTGCCGATCTCGGCGGTCACCGCGCGCATGGTGGCGGGCGATCTCACACCGCTTCAAGCGCTCGATGCGCTGATCAACAGACCCCTCAAGGAGGAACGAGAATGAGCTTTGCCGTCATCACCCGCGACAAGCCCGGCGCGCTGCAGATCCGCAAGGACACGCGCGAGGCGCATCTCGAATACATCGAATCCACCGGCGTCGTGCTGATGGCCGGGCCGTTTCTGGGCGAGGATGGCGAAATGGACGGCTCGCTGGTGATCCTCGACGTGGCCGACAGGACGGCGGCGGAGGCTTGGGCCGGGAACGACCCCTATGCCGGCGCCGGGCTGTTCGAGAGCGTCGAGATCCGCGCCTGGAAGAAGGTGATCGGCTGATGCGCTACTGGCTGTTCAAGTCCGAGCCGAATGTCTGGTCCTGGGACCAGCAGGTCGCCAAGGGCGAGACGGGCGAGGAATGGGACGGGATCCGCAACTACCAGGCCCGCAACTTCATGCGCGAGATGGAGATCGGCGATCGCGGCTTCTTCTACCACTCCAACATCGGCAAGGCGGCGGTGGGCGTGGTCGAGGTCTGCGCCACCGTGCATCCCGACAGCAAGGCGGACGACCCGCGCTGGGAATGCGTCGATATCCGCGCGCTCTACAAGCTGGGGCGCGAGGTAAGCCTCGACGAGATCAAGACCGAGCCGCGGCTGGCGCAGATGGTGCTGGTCAACAATTCGCGGCTTTCGGTGCAGCCGGTGACCGAAGATGAGTGGCGCGTGATCCACGAGCTGGCGGGTTCTCTGACCGACGCCTAGCGCCGCGGGCCGGTTCGGGCCATGCTGGGGGAAACCGAAGGACCCTGTCATGGCACTTCTCTCGATCCTGCTGGCGGCGCTCACCTCATTCGCGCTGGGCGCGGTCTGGTACATGGCGCTGGCCGGGCCGTGGATGGCCGCCTCGGGCGTGGCGGTGGGCGCGGATGGCAAGCCCGAGAACAGCGGCTCGCCTCTGCCCTATCTCGTCTCCTTCATCGCGATGCTGATCATCGCGGCGACGATGCGCTATGGCTTCGGGCTAGCAAGGATCGACAGCGGGCTTGGCGGCTTCTTCGGCGGGCTGGCGGTGGGGGCGCTGTTCATCGCGCCCTGGATCACGCTCAACACCGGCTATTCGAACCGGCCCTGGTCGCTCGCGGTGATCGATGGCGGCTACGCGGCGCTGGGCTGCGCGGCGATGGGGTTCGTTCTGGGGCTGTTCTGAAGCGGTATCGGGGGGCATCGGACAAGGCCAGCACCCCCCGTCTCACCCGCGGACTCCCACCCGGCGGAACCATGAAACTCTGGGGTCTGACCTTCTGGCCGACAGGGGGGAGATAGCCGCATGGGCCGATTCGACGCAAGGTTTCTATGCGGCGAATCCCCTCCACTTCCTTAGGAACCCGGCAAGCAGGGCCGGGTTGAGACGAGGATCCGACCCGGGAGGCCGCATGGAAATACTGACCCAATCCGGCGCCGCGCTCGTCGTGCTGATCTTTGCCTCGGTGCATCTGTTCAGCCCCAAGCTGGTGTTTCTCGACCATACCCCGCGCAGCATCTGGCTGTCGGCGGCGGGGGGCGTTTCGGTGGCCTATGTCTTCGTGCACCTGCTGCCCGAGCTGTCGCATTTCTCGAGCCTGCTCGACCTGGGCGACGAGGCGCATCATGAGGCGGGCACGCATGAAAGCGCCGCGCCATGGATCTATCTCATGGCGCTGACCGGCCTCGTCGTCTTCTACGCGCTGGAGCGGATGGCGCAGAAGCAGGCCGGGCATCGCGGCACGACCTCGCCAGCCGGCGCCTTCTGGCTGCATCTGGGCGGCTTTGCGCTTTACAACTTCCTCGTGGGCTACCTGCTCGAGGAGCAGCTGCGCGAGGAGGGGGTCTTCGGCATGCTGCTCTATGCCGGGGCGCTGGGGCTGCATTTCGTGGTCAACGACCGGGCGCTTTATGGCCATCACGGGGCGCGCTACCTGCGCCATGGGCGCTGGCTGCTCGCGGGCGCGGTGGCGGCGGGCTGGCTGGCAAGCCTGGGCTACGAGATCCCCGAGGCCTGGATCGCGGGGGGCTTCGGCTTTCTGGCCGGATCGGTGGTGCTCAACGTCATCAAGGAGGAACTGCCCGAGGAGCGCGAAAGTCGTCTTTGGGCCTTTGCGCTGGGGGCCGCGCTCTATGCGGCGCTGCTGCTGGCGCTGTAGCGGCGGCCGATTGCCCGCGGCCCGGCGGGCGTGCTAGCCCCTACCGCGATCCGGGGGGAAATGAGCGGCATGGCGAAGGGCAGGGCGTGGCAGCGGATGCTTTCGGGGCGCAGGCTCGACCTGCTCGACCCGACGCCCGTGGATATCGAGATTTCGGACATCGCGCATGGGCTGGCCTTCGTGGCGCGTTGGAACGGGCAGACGCGCGGCGATTTCGCCTATTCGGTGGCCGAGCATTCGCTGCTGGTCGAGGAGATCTTTGCGCTGGGCCAACCCTCGGCCCCGCCGCGCGACAGGCTGGCCGCACTGCTGCACGACGCGCCCGAATACGTGATCGGCGACATGATTTCGCCGGTGAAGGCCGCCGTGGGGCCGGGCTACGGCGCGCTCGACGCGCGGCTCGCCGGCGCGATCCATCTGCGCTTCGGCCTGCCCGCCGAGCTGCCTGCCGAACTCAAGCGTCGGATCAAGCGCGCCGACAAGGTCTCGGCCTGGCTCGAGGCGGTGCGCATCGCGGGGTTTTCCGAAAGCGAGGCCGACAGGCTGTTCGGGCGGGTCGATCGTGATCTTGCGGCGCGGTTCGAGATCCGCCTCAGGCCGCCGCGGGCGACGCGCGAGGCTTTCGTCGCCTGCTTCGAGAAGCTGTCGGCGCTGCTTTAGAGCCTCACTTCACGAAAGGCGCGTCTTCGCCCCAAAGCTGCACGATCCGCGCATCGCGGCCGCAGCCCGAACGGTAGCGCTTGTAGGCCTCGGATTTGGGCACGAAGACCCCGACCGAGGAAACGGCGAGCCGCTCGTCGCTCTTGTAGTAATCCTGGTGATAGGCATCGGCCGGGTAGAAGGGCGCGTCGTCGAGGATCGGGGTGACGATCTCCTGGCCCAGTTCCGCCTGCGCCGCCTGCCGGGCGGCCTCGGCTGCGGCACGGTCGTCCGCATCGGCGAAGATCGCGGTGCGGTAGGAGGGGCCGCGGTCGCAGAACTGCCCCTCCGCATCGGTCGGGTCGATCGAGCGGAAGAACAGGTCGTAGAGCTGCCGCGCCTCCACCTTGGAGGGATCATAGGTGATCTCGACCGCCTCGTAATGGCCGGTGCCGCCGCCGGTGACCTCCTTGTAGGTCGGGTTCTCGGTCGTGCCGCCGGCAAAACCCGAGACCGCCTCGATCACACCCTCGACGCCTTCGAAATCCGCCTCCACGCACCAGAAGCAGCCGCCCGCGACGGTGATGGTCTGCGTGGATTGCGCCTGTGCCATCGGGGCGGCAAGAGCGAGGGCTGCGACGAGGCTGTGGAACGGTCGGCGTGTCATGATGGGTCTCCCTGTCGGTCTGGGCCAATGCTGTGGCAGACAGGACCCATCGCAAGACAAGGCTGCGTGATCAAAGTGTAACGCGCCCTACGAAGGCCGGCGCCGCGCCCGAAGGCGCGACGCCGACAGGGTCACTTCACGCGGCGGTCGCGCGCGGCGAGCAGCTTCAGGCGCAGCGCGTTGAGCTGGATGAAGCCCTTGGCGTCGACCTGGTCATAGGCGCCGGCGTCCTCCTCGAAAGTCACATGCGCCTCGGAATAGAGGCTGTGATCGGACCAACGGGCGATGGTGCGCGCCGAACCCTTGTAGAGCTTCACCCGCACGGTGCCGGTGACGTGCTCCTGGCTCTTGTCGATGAGCGCCTGCAGCATCTCGCGCTCGGGGCTGAACCAGAAGCCGTTGTAGATCAGCTCGGCATAGCGCGGCATGATCGAATCCTTGAGGTGGCCCGCGCCGCTATCGAGCGTGATCTGCTCGATGCCGCGATGCGCCTCCAGGAGGACCGTGCCGCCCGGCGTCTCGTAGATGCCGCGCGACTTCATGCCGACGAAGCGGTTCTCCACGAGGTCGAGCCGGCCCACGCCGTGCTTGCCGCCCAACTCGTTGAGCTTGGTCAGGATCGTGGCCGGGCTCATCGCCTCGCCGTTGATCGAGACCGCGTCGCCCTTCTCGAAGCCGATCTCGATGATCTCGGGCTCGTTCGGGGCCTCCTCCGGCGCGACGGTGCGCTGGTAGACGTATTCGGGCGCCTCGTCGGCGGGATCCTCGAGCACCTTGCCCTCGGAGGAGGTGTGCAAAAGGTTCGCATCGACCGAGAAGGGCGCTTCGCCGCGCTTGTCCTTGGCGATCGGGATCTGGTTCTGCTCGGCGAATTCCAGAAGCTTGGTGCGCGAGGTCAGATCCCATTCGCGCCACGGCGCGATCACCTTGATCTCGGGGTTGAGTGCATAGGCCGCGAGCTCGAAGCGGACCTGGTCGTTGCCTTTGCCGGTGGCGCCATGGGCCACGGCATCGGCGCCCTCGGCCTCGGCGATCTCGACGAGACGCTTGGAAATGAGCGGCCGGGCGATCGAGGTGCCCAGCAGGTAGAGCCCCTCGTAGAGGGCATTGGCGCGGAACATCGGGAAGACGAAGTCGCGCACGAATTCCTCGCGCAGATCCTCGATGTGGATCGAGGTGGCGCCCATCATCTCGGCCTTCTTGCGCGCGGGCTCCAGCTCCTCGCCCTGGCCCAGATCAGCGGTGAAGGTCACCACCTCGCAGCCATATTCGGTCTGCAGCCATTTGAGGATGATCGAGGTGTCGAGGCCGCCGGAATAGGCGAGGACGACCTTCTTCGGGGCGGGCTGGGCGGCCATGGGCAATTCTCCGTATGGGCGTTCAGGGGCGTGGGTTAATGGCTTTCGACCCTTGGGGCAAGCGCGGGCCGAGACGGCGCGGCCCGAAGCGAGGGTGCGGTAGGGGCAAGCTCAAGCCGCAGCTTCACCATCCACGCGCGCAAGGCCTGGTTGCAGGGGCTGAGCCCCAAGGAAAACCGAGACATC
>NZ_JAMYXC010000322.1 GCF_024159025.1 Limimaricola litoreus | reverse complement strand
GGCTCGGCCTCGGCCTGCGCGGCGTGCAGCGCATCGCCGACCGGCTCGATGTCGAGAGCGGCGCCGAGGGCACGCGGATCCGGGCCGGCTTCGACACCCGTCTTTCCGTCGCCGACACCGCGCAAACCGCCGCCGCAATCGGCGATGCGCTGGCGGCGCTGCGGCGTGCCGATCCGGCCGCCATGCTGGCGCAGCAGAACCGCGACCTGCTCGATGCCCTCGAGGAGCGCGATCTGCTGATGGCCGAGGTGCACCACCGCACCAAGAACAACCTCGCGCTGGTGACGGGTCTGATGCGGCTGTCGCGCTCGGCCGCCGCGACCGAGGAGACCAAGAAGGTCCTGCGCGATCTCGAGCTGCGGGTGAAGGCGATCACCGCGATCCACGACCAGCTGCAGCGCGCCGCCGCTGCCGACAGCGCGGCCTTGCTGCCCTTGCTGCGTGACGTGGCTGAGCAGACGCGGCAGGCCTTCTCGACACCCGATCAGGAAATCGAGATCGTCGTCGAGGGCGACGCGCTGCACCTGACCGGCAGCGCGGTGACCGATCTCGCCCTCGCGGCGGGGGAGCTTTTGACCAATGCCTGCAAGCACGCCTTCACGGGGCGCGCGCACGGGCGGCTGGAGGTGCGGCTCAGGCGCGCCGACGGAATGCTGACGCTGACCGTGGCCGATGATGGCTGCGGCCTCGCGCCGGGGATGGAGCGGCCCGAGCGCTCGGAATCGCTCGGCTGGCGCATGATCCGCACCATGGTCCAGAAGCATGCCGGTTTCATCCGCACCGCGAACGGCGAGGAGGGCGGGGGGCTCAGCGTCGAGCTGGGCTTCGGCGAAGCGCAGCTCGGTCTGGTCGATCCCTGAGGGTCTTCGCCTGTCGCGACACAAAAATGGCGGCGGCCCGAGGGAGGAGCGCCGCCGCCATGTTTGTCCGGATGGGTGAGGGAGGAGAACCATCCTGCCCCATCAACCGCGTCCGGGGGAAAAAGATCCCCCGCCCGCGCGAAAACCGGTCAGGCGCGCCGCGCGGCTTGCGTGGCGATCTCTTCGATCATCGCGCGGTTGATGCCCAGATCGGCGAGCTCGCGGTCGTTGAGCGCCGAAAGCTCGCGGCGGGTGACGCGGTAGGCGCGAAGCTGCGCGCGGCGGCCGGTGAAGGCGGCGGCGAGACGCGACAGGAGGGAGGCGGGGCGGGCAGTCTGGGTGGTGCTGATGCTGGTCATGATCTGCGATCCTCGGGGCTGGTCGTGCGGCGCTCGGGCCGCTTGGGGGGGCAGGCGTCGTCATTGGCGCCGTTGACCCCCATCTGTGCTTTCCAGGGCCCGCCGACCACCACCAACCGCGCCGCAGCGCCCTGCAGCGGCTGCATGACGTTCGCCTCCCTGTTGAATGACACCCGAACCGCTTCGGGGCGTATTGCTTCGGACCAGCAAGGCCGCGCCGGCAAATGATCCCGGGCAACGTCAGGGCGGCGGGGCGATCGAACCCGCATCGACGATCTCGAAGGCGCCGAGATGCTGGGTCTGCGACAGTGCCCGCCCTTCGATCGCGCCGATCAGCCCCTCCGCCAGCGGCTCCCAGCTCTGCGCGAGCGCCGAGCGGGTGCCCGAGCTTGGCGGCACCGCCAAAAGATCCTCTCCCGGCAGCATGTCGTCATGCACCACGACCGAGACATCCTGCGGCACCTTGAGGCCCAGCATCGAGAGCGCGGTGTATATCCCCTTGGCGATCAGCATGTTCCCGGCGATCAGCGCGCTGGGCCGCGCCCCTTCGGGGCCCATCAGTCGCAGCGTGGCGAGCGCGCCGAGGCTTTCGGTCATCTGCCCGTATTCGTGCAAGTCCGGCTCGACCGCAACGCCCGCCTTGCGCAGGGCAAGCTCCCAGCCCAGCCGCCTCTGCGCGACGTAGCACATGTCCTCGCGGCCGTTGATGAAGCCGATCCGGCGATGCCCGGCGCGCAGCAGCATCTGCGTCAGCGCCCGGCCAACGGCGAGGTTGTCGATGTCGTAGAACGGGTATCGTGGGGCGGGGCCGTCGCGCCCGTGCATGACCAGCGGCACGCCGCGCCCTTGCAGATAGGCCACGCGCGGGTCGTCGTGCTCGGGTTCGATCAGCACGAAGCCGTCGAGCGACCCGCCGTCGATCAGGCGGCGATGCACCACCACCACGTCCTCGCCCTCATCGGCCGCGTGCAGCACGAAGAGCCGCCCGTGGCGCGAGAAGGCGCTCGACAGGCCGCGCACCATCTGCACGAACATGCTGTCGCGCGGCGTCCTGTCCTGCGGCGGCAACACCAGCCCGACGATGCCCGAACGCCCCGAGGCCAAGCGGCGCGCCGAAAGATTCGGCCTGTAATCCAGCGCTTTGGCCGCGTCTCGCGCGCGTTGCTTGGTTTCGGCGCTGACATCGTCATGATCGTTGAGCGCGCGGCTGACCTGCGTGACCGAAAGCCCCGTGAGCGCCGCGATGTCCTTGAGTGTCGCCGACATGTTTCGTCCCCGGATCTGCTGCCGCACCTTGCCAATCCGAAACGCTTCGGGCAACCCTGCCAGCGATCCGAAGGGATGTCAGGCACCGAAAGGACAGGATATGAGCAAGGCGAATTGGTGGAAGGGCGCGGTGATCTACCAGATCTATCCGCGGTCCTATCAGGACGGCAATGGCGACGGGATCGGCGACCTCAAGGGCATCACCGAGCGGCTGCCGCATATCGCCGAGCTGGGCGCCGACGCGGTCTGGCTCTCGCCCATCTTCACCTCGCCCATGGCCGACATGGGCTATGACGTGTCGAACTACACCGACATCGACCCGACCTTCGGCACGCTCGCGGATTTCGATGCCATGGTGACGCGCGCCCATGAGCTCGGCCTCAAGGTGATGATCGACCAGGTGCTTTCGCACAGCTCGAACCAGCACCCCTTCTTCGAGGAGAGCCGCCAGAGCCGCGACAACCCCAAATCCGACTGGTACGTCTGGGCCGACCCCAAGCACGACGGCTCGGCGCCCAACAACTGGCAGGCCATCTTCGGCGGCATCGCCTGGGAGTGGGAGCCGCGCCGCCGGCAGTACTACTTCCACAACTTCCTCAAGGAGCAGCCCGACTTCAACTTCCACAACCCGGAGGTGCAGGACTGGCTGCTAAACACGATGCGCTTCTGGCTCGATCGCGGCGTCGACGGCTTCCGCCTCGACACGGTGAACTTCTACTTCCACGATCTTCACCTGCGCGACGACCCGGCCGATTTCCGCCTGAACGGCGAGACGGCGGTCAAGCCCTATGACATGCAGTACCACATCTTCTCGAAGAACCAGCCCGACAACATCGCCTTTCTTGAAAAGATGCGGAAGCTGATGGACGAATACGACGACCGGACGCTGGTCGGCGAGGTGGGCGAGAGCCACCACCCGATCGAGATCATGGGCGAATATACCTCGGTCAACCGGCTGCATATGGCCTACAGCTTCGAGATGCTGGGGCCGAACTTCACCGCCGAGCATTTCCGCCACCAGATCGACCAGTTCTTCAAGCTCGCGCCCAAGGGCTGGCCCTGCTGGGCGCTGTCGAACCACGACGTGCCGCGCCATGTGAGCCGCTGGGCCGAGCATGGCGAACAGGACGCGGTGGCCAAGCTCGCCGCGGCGATGCTACTGACGATGGAAGGCTCGATCTGCCTCTATCAGGGAGAGGAGCTGGGCCAGACCGAGACCGAGCTGGAATACGAGGAGCTGACCGACCCGCAGGGCATCAACTTCTGGCCCGAGGACAAGGGGCGCGACGGCTGCCGCACGCCGATGGTCTGGGAGGCCTCGGCGCCCAATGCCGGCTTCTCCGAGAGCAATGCACCCTGGCTACCGGTCAAGGCGCCGCAGGCCGCGCGCGCGGTCGACACGCAGGTGGGCGCCGACGGATCGGTACTCGAAACCTACCGTGCGCTTCTGAAGCTGCGCCGCGAGACGCCGGACCTGCGGACGGGCCGGACCATGTTCGCTGAGACCGAGGAGCCGGTGCTGGCCTTCCACCGCGGCGACAAGACCGTCTGCGCCTTCAACCTCTCGGCCACGCCGCAGGAGGTCGAGATCGACGGCATCGCGCAGACGCTTTTCACGCTCTCGGCCGAGGTGGTCGATGGCCGCGTCCGGCTCGGCCCCAACGGCGCGCTGATCGCCCGGCTGGGCTGAGGATGTGGCCGCGCGGGGCCGTGAGGTCCCGTGCGGCACCCGGTTCTATCCATCTTTCTGCCGTCATGCAAAGCTGCTAGATGCCGCGCATCGGCTCGAAGGATCGGTTCGGATGACATCTAGGGATTTTGCACGCACCGGCGTTCCGGGGCTCGACGACGTGCTGGCGGGCGGGCTGACCCGCCGCCACGTTTTCCTTGTCGAGGGCGCGCCGGGTACCGGCAAGACAACGACCGCCCTGCGTTTTCTGCTCGAAGGCGCGGAGCGGGGCGAGACCTGTCTCTACATTACCCTGTCGGAAACCGAGGAGGAGCTGCGCGACAGCGCCGCCTCGCATGGCTGGACGCTGGATCCGAAGATCTCCGTCTTCGAGGTGGTCCCGGCCGAGAGCCTGCTCGACGCCGATCAGCAGCAGAGCCTGCTCTATTCCTCGGATCTCGAACTGGGCGAGGCGACGCGCCAGATCTTCGCGGCCTTCGAACGCGTGCGCCCCCAGCGCGTGGTGATTGACAGCCTCTCCGAAATCCGGCTGCTGGCGCAGGGGTCGCTGCGCTATCGCCGTCAGATCCTTGCTATGAAGCACTATTTCGCCCGGCAGGACGCGACCGTCATGATGCTTGACGATCTGACGGCCGAGATGCGCGACCGCACGGTGCACAGCGTCGTCCACGGGGTGATCAAGCTCGAGGAGCTGGCGCCCGATTACGGCGCCGAACGCCGTCGGCTGCGCGTCACCAAATATCGCGGCCAGCGCTATCGCGGCGGCTTTCACGATTTCGCCATCAAGACCGGCGGCATCGAGGTCTTTCCGCGGCTCGTGGCGCTGGAGCATCGCACCGGCTATGACCGCAGCCCGCAATCGAGCGGCCTCGAGGCGCTCGATCGCTTGCTCGGCGGCGGCATTGATCGCGGATCGAGCACGCTTGTCCTCGGCCCCGCCGGAACCGGCAAAAGCCTCTTCGCGCTGCAATTCGCCTGCGCGGCCATCGCGCGCGGCGAAAAGGCGGCGCTGTTCTGCTTCGACGAGGAGTTGGGTCTTCTGGAAGCGCGCATGTCGAAGATGGGCATCGATCTTTGCGCCTTGCGCGACAGCGGCGCGCTTCTGCTCGAACAGGTCGATGCGGCCGAGATGTCGCCCGGGGAGTTCGCCCAGCGCGTGCGCGACAGCGTCACCCGCGATGGCGTGCGCACGGTGATCATCGACAGCATGAACGGCTACCAAGCCGCAATGCCGCAGGAAAACGCGCTGGTGCTGCACATCCACGAGCTGCTGCAGTTCCTCAACCGGCAGGGCACGACCACCTATCTGACCGTGGCGCAGCACGGGCTGGTGGGCGACATGCAATCGCCGCTCGATGTCACCTACATCGCCGATACGGTCATCCTGCTGCGCTATTTCGAGGCGCTGGGCCAGGTGCGCCGGGCGGTCTCCGTCATCAAGAAACGCACCGGCCCGCACGAGGACACGATCCGCGAATTCCGCATCTCGCACAACGGCCTCGAACTGGGCGCTCCGCTGGACGGGTTCCAGGGCGTGCTGCGCGGCGTGCCGGATTTCGTCGGCTCGCACGAGCCGCTGATGGAAGGCCCGAAGAATGACCCTGCCCGGTGAGGCCTCCGCGCTGATCTTCGTACCGGGTGGCCGCGACGCGCATCTCGCCGCCGCCCTCCTGTCGGAAATCGGCCAGCCCTCGGAGATCTGCGCCGATCTCGATTGTTTCGTCGACGGGCTCGATGCGGATGTCGCCTTCGGCATGCTGACCGAGGAGGCGGTCCGCCACGCCGATCTGGGCCGGCTCGCGGCCGTGGTCGCGTCGCAGCCGAGCTGGTCGGCGCTGCCTTTCGTCGTGCTGACCCGCCACGGTGGCGGGCCCGAGCGCAACCCCGAGGCGGCGCGGCTGTCCGAGATCCTCGGCAACGTCACCTTTCTTGAACGCCCGTTTCACGCCACGACCTTTGTCAGCATCGCACGCGCCGCGCGGCGCGGCCGCGAGCGGCAGTTCGAGACCCGCGCCGCCGTTGAGCGGCTGCATCGCAGCGAGGAGGCGCTGCGCACCGCGCTGACCGCCGGGCGGCTGGGCATGTGGCAGCTCCAGCCGGAGACGAAGCTGCTCACCGTCACGCCCATGCTGCGCGAGATCTTCGGGCGGCGCGAGGACGAGCCCTTCGGCTTCGAGGAGTTCCTGTCGAGCCTGCACCCCGAGGACAAGACGCGGGTGATCGACATCATCGAGGCGGCCAGCAGTGGCGGGGGCGAGTACCGGGCGGAGTTCCGGCACATCCGCCCCGACGGCAGCCTGCGCTGGGCCGAGGCCACGGCGCGGATCGAGCGGGATTCGCACGGTGCGGTGCAGCTCGTCGGGCTGACCGCCGATGTCACCGTCCGCAAGAGCGCCGAGGCCAGCCAGCGCGAACAGACCGAGGATCTCGAGCGCCGTGTCGCCGCGCGCACCGCCGAGCTGGAGCAGGCCCATGCCCGCATGCTCGACGAGATCCGGCAGCGCGAGCGCACCGAAAGCCAGCTTCTGCAGAGCCAGAAGATGGAGGCGATCGGCCAGCTGACCGGCGGCGTGGCGCATGACTTCAACAACCTGCTGATGGCGGTGCTGGGCAATCTGGACCTGCTGTCGCGCCATGTCGGCGATGATGCGCGCGCCGCACGCCTGATCGATGGCGCGATCCAGGGGGCGCAACGCGGCGCGGCGCTGACGCAGCGGCTTCTGGCCTTTGCCCGTAAGCAGGAGCTCAAGGTCGAACCGCGCGACTTGCCCGGGCTGGTGCGCGGCTCCGAGGAGCTGCTGCGCCGCTCGGTCGGGGACGACATCGAGCTGAGCTTCGATCTGCCCGAGGGGCTGCCCTCGGCGCAGGTCGACGGCAACCAGTTCGACCTCGCCCTCCTCAACCTCGCGGTGAACGCGCGCGACGCGATGCCCGATGGCGGCCGGCTCGCCATTGCGGTCGATCTGTCCGAGGCCTCGGGGGAGGACGACCTCGCCCCGGGGTCCTATCTGCGGCTTTCGGTCAGCGACACCGGGACCGGGATGGATGCCGCGACGCTGGAGCAGGCGACGCAGCCGTTCTTTTCGACAAAGGAGCTGGGCAAGGGCACGGGGCTTGGCCTGTCGATGATCCACGGCCTCGCCCGGCAGCTGCACGGCGCGCTGCGCCTGTCGAGCCGGCCCGGCGCGGGCACGCGGGCCGAGCTAT
>NZ_JAMYXC010000101.1 GCF_024159025.1 Limimaricola litoreus | reverse complement strand
AGGCCCGCGCCATGGGGCGGATGCTGGCCGCGCGCGGTGTCGGCGCGGGCAGCCACCGGCTCCTCTCCTCGCCGCAGGGCCGCGCGCGTGAAACGGCGCGGCTGGCCTTCGGCACAGAGCCCGGGATCGAGCCTCGGCTGCGCGAGATCGCGATGGGCGATTGGTCCGGTCTCGACCGCGCCGAGATCGACGCGCGCTGGCCCGGCCCGCCGGACGAGCATTTCGTCGATTTCTACGCCCGCGCCCCGAATGGAGAGGGCTTCAAGGCGCTCTGGGCGCGCTGCGCGGCGCTTCTGGCCGAACTCGATGGCCCGGCCATCCTTGTCACCCATGGCATGACCTCGCGCGTGCTGCGCACCATCGCCACGGGCGGGGCAATGTCCGACCTCGCGAAACTGCCCGGCGGGCAGGGGGTGGTGTTCCGGCTTTGCGCCGGGCGGCACGAGGCGCTGAGCGCGCCGCTTGCGCAAGAGGAAAGGGGCGGCTAAACGGAGCGTCGCGGGTGGTTAGCTCAGTTGGTAGAGCGCTTCGTTTACACCGAAGATGTCGGGGGTTCGAGCCCCTCACCACCCACCATCACTTCTCGTGAAACATCCACGTTCTCCTGCCGTATGGTCGGGCCCCCGGTCTCCTGGATCGGGCCGGGACGGTTCCGGGTGCGGGCGGTTTCATGCCCGGGCGGGAGCGTTCATATCCCGTCCGGGCGGGGCTGCCCCCGGGTCATCCCGACAATCTCGCTTGGGGGGCATTTTTGCGCCGATCGGCGCTTGACGCCCCCCGCCGCACTGCCTAGAACCCGCCTCACGTTCGGTGCTACCGGACGACGAGATGCGCGGTTGTAGCTCAGTTGGTTAGAGTACCGGCCTGTCACGCCGGGGGTCGCGGGTTCGAGCCCCGTCAACCGCGCCNNACGAGATGCGCGGTTGTAGCTCAGTTGGTTAGAGTACCGGCCTGTCACGCCGGGGGTCGCGGGTTCGAGCCCCGTCAACCGCGCCATTCTCGTCTGTTCCGGATCGTCGACCGTGCGCGGTTGTAGCTCAGTTGGTTAGAGTACCGGCCTGTCACGCCGGGGGTCGCGGGTTCGAGCCCCGTCAACCGCGCCACCAACGCCATCACGGCCCCGTCGCTCAGCCGAGCGCGGGGCCGTTTGCGTCTCGGGTGGCTCTGCAAGGATCGCGCCGCGCGCTTTGCGGACCCGTCGGAATATGCGTATTTGAAGAAAGATGAACGAGGGCCACGCGCTCTGTTCCACCGCCCGCCTCTTGGCGGGCGGGGCGGCCATGGCGACCGCCCCCCGGTTCATTTTCCCATAAATACGCAATCGACCGGCCGACCCTCCCGCGTGCCGGCCAGAGCCTTTTGTGCTCAGCCCGTCTCGGCCAGCGCCGCCAGCACCCGCGCCCAGCTGCGGATGCCCTTGTGAAAGCTGCGCAGGTCGTATTTCTCGTTCGGGCTGTGGATCAGGTCGTCGTTGTTGGCAAAGCCCAGCAGCATCGAATCCGTGCCCAGCTCGGTCTTGAAATACCCCGCGATCGGAATCGATCCGCCCGCGCCGACGAAGGCCGCGGGCTTGGGCCACTCAGGGCCGAGCGCCCGGCGCGCCGTTTCGAAGGCCGGGGCGTCGGTCGACATGACGCTGGCGGGGGCCGCGCCGTGGCCGTGGAATTCGACCGTGCAGTCGGGCGGCAGCATGGATTGCACATGGGCGCGGAACGCTTCGCGGATCTGCGCGGGGTCCTGTCGGCCCACGAGGCGGAAGCTGATCTTGGCGCTGGCCTGGCTCGGCAGCACCGTCTTGAAGCCCGCGCCCGCATAGCCGCCCGCGATGCCGTTGACCTCGCAGGTGGGGCGCGCCCAGATCATTTCGAGCGCGGTGCGATCGGCCTCGCCCGCCGGGTGGCTCAGCCCGACGCCGCCGAGAAAGTCGTCCTCGTCGAATCCCAGCCCCTCCCACTGCGCGCGCAGCTCCGGCGTGATCTCGGGCACGCCGTCGTAAAAGCCGGGCAGGGTGACGCGGCCATGATCGTCGTGCAGCGCCGCGATGATCCGGGCCAGCACCTTGATCGGGTTGACCGCAGGGCCGCCGTAGGCGCCCGAATGCAGGTCGCGGTCGGGGCCGGTGATGACGATCTCCTCGCCCACGAGACCGCGCAGCATGGTGGTGATCGCCGGCGTGTCGCGGTCGAACAGCCCGGTGTCGCAGATCAGCGCGAGATCGGCGCGCAGCTCCTCGGCGTGGTCGCGCAGGAACGGCACCAAAGAGGGCGAGCCGCTCTCCTCCTCGCCCTCGAAGAGGATCGAGACGCGCGCGGGCAGGGCGCCATGCACCGTCACCCAGGCGCGGCAGGCCTCGACGAAGGTCATCAGCTGCCCCTTGTCGTCCGAGGCGCCGCGCCCGCGGATCACCTTGCCCTCGGGCGTGTCCTCGACCGAGGGCTCGAAGGGCGGCGTCTTCCACAGCTCGAGCGGATCGGCGGGCTGCACGTCGTAATGGCCGTAGAACAGCAGCCGCGGGCCGGTGTCGCCCATGCGGCCGGTGACCATCGGCTGGCCCGGCGTGTCGCGCAGCCGCGCATCGGCAAAGCCGATGGATCGCAGATCCTCGGCCAGCCATTCGGCGGCGGCGCGGCAGTCGGCGCGATGCGCCGGATCGGTCGAGATCGAGGGGATGCGCAACAGCCGCAGAAGCCGCTCGGTGGCGGCTTCGAGATCGGCGTCGATGCGGTCCAGAACGGGGTCGAGTCTCATCACGGCTCCTGCTATGCTTGATCCCGAGCGTGACCGGCCCCGGCGCTGCTGTCCAGTGGCCCCGCCGCCTTGCGCCTGGCGCATGGCCAATCTGTGGCCGCGTGGCAAATTGTAGCGTGTTGTCCGGGCGGCAGAGCCTCTATATGGAGGCAGACGGCAATTGCCGGGGCGGCATGCCCCGCCAGACGAAAAAGGGGAAGCATGCCCGTGGATTACCAAGCAGGTCTCGACGCCGCCATCGGCCGCCTCCACAGCGAGGGGCGCTACCGCACCTTCATCGACATCTCCCGGCACAAGGGGCAGTTCCCGCATGCCACCTGGCACAAGCCCGATGGCACCGAGGCGCCCGTGACCGTCTGGTGCGGCAACGACTATCTCGGCATGGGCCAGCACCCGGCCGTGCTCGGCGCGATGCACGAGGCGCTCGACGCGGTGGGCGCGGGCTCGGGCGGCACGCGCAACATCTCTGGCACCACGGTCTATCACAAGCGGCTCGAGACCGAGCTTGCCGATCTGCATGGCAAGGAGGCGGCGCTGCTGTTCACCTCCGCCTACATCGCCAATGACGCGACGCTGTCGACGCTGCCGAAGCTGTTTCCCGGCCTCATCATCTATTCCGACGCGCTCAACCATGCCTCGATGATCGAGGGCGTGCGCCGCAACGGCGGGGCCAAGCGGATCTTCCGGCACAACGACGTGGCGCATCTGCGCGAGTTGCTCGAGGCCGATGATGCGGACGCGCCCAAGCTCATCGCCTTCGAGAGCGTCTATTCGATGGATGGCGATTTCGGCCCGATCGCCGAGATCTGCGATCTCGCCGAGGAGTTCGGCGCGCTGACCTATATCGACGAGGTGCATGCGGTCGGCATGTACGGGCCCCGCGGCGGCGGCGTGACCGAGCGCGACGGGCTGGCGCATCGGATCGACATCATCAACGGCACGCTGGGCAAAGCCTACGGCGTCATGGGCGGCTATATCGCGGCCTCGGCCAGGATGTGCGACGCGGTGCGCTCCTATGCGCCGGGCTTCATCTTCACCACCTCGCTGCCGCCGACCATCGCGGCGGGGGCGGCGGCGAGCGTCGCGCATCTCAAGGCCGACAGCGTGCTGCGCGAGCGGCACCAAACCCAGGCCAGGATCCTCAAGACGCGGCTGCGCGGGCTGGGCCTGCCGCTGATCGACCACGGCAGCCACATCGTGCCGCTGATCGTCGGCGATCCGGTCCACACCAAGCTGCTGTCGGATATGCTGCTGGCCGATCACGGCATCTACGTCCAGCCGATCAACTTCCCGACCGTGCCGCGCGGCACGGAGCGGCTGCGATTCACCCCATCTCCCGTGCACGGTCCGCGCGAGATGGATGCATTGGTGCAGGCGCTCGATGCGCTTTGGTCGCATTGTGCGCTGAATCGCGCCGAACTTGCCGGGTGACCACATCTTCCCGTGCGGGGGAAATGCTCCCGTGCTAGGATGAACCTCAGGACATTTCGGGAGTTGTACAAAAGACAGCCCCGGAAGGTCACCGGGGGCGGGCAGAGACGGGAACACTCGATATGATCGGGCGGAGCTTCAGGCGCGCGGGCGCCGCACAGGAGGTCGAGGCCAAAGGCTTCGACGCTTTCGAGCTTCGGCTTGGCGACCTCATGCGCGGTGAGCGCGCCACGCTTGGCAAGAGCCTGCTCGACGTGCAGCGCGAGCTCAAGATCAAGGCGGCCTACATCGCCGCGATCGAGAATTCCGATCCCACCGCCTTCGACACGCCGGGCTTCATCGCGGGCTATGTGCGCTCCTATGCGCGCTATCTTGGCATGGATCCCAACACCGCCTACGAGACCTTCTGCCGCGAATCGGGCTTCACCACCGCGCATGGCATGTCGGCGGCGGCCTCGACCGTGCGCGCGCAAAAGGCGGTGCAGAGCACGAGCCTTGGCAAGGACATCTTCTCGGAATCCGCCACCCCCTTCCTGCCGCCCGCCGAGCGCATCCTCGCGGGTTTCGAGCCGCGCGCGCTGGGCTCGGTCGCAGTGCTGCTCATGGTGATGGGCGGGCTCGGCTATGGCGGCTGGTCGATCCTGCAGGAGGTGCAGAAGGTGCGCCTCGCTCCGGTGGAGCAGACGCCGATGATCCTGTCGCAGGTCGATCCTCTGGCGGGAGGCGCGGGCACGCAGGATGCGGCGCTGGCCGATCCCGTGACGCTTGCCGCCGCGGCGCCGGACGCGCTCGACAGGCTCTACCGCCCGCAGGCGCTCGATGTGCCGGTGATGACCCCGCGCGACGGCCCGATCGCGGCGCTGGTCACCATGCCGCGCCGTCCCGGCCAGGATGCGCAGGTCGTTCTCGCCGAGCAGGGGGCGCAGCCCGCTTCGCAGGCGCCCTCGCGCTCCGTCAGCCCGATGCTCGCCGCGCTCGATGCCGCCGAAGAGCCCGAGGTCGACCTGCCGGACGTCGACCTGCCCGACATCGAGATGGCCCTCGTCGAGGCCGGGGTCGAGGCGCCGAGCGTGCAGGTGACCGAAGGCCCGGCGCCGACCATCAACATGGTGGCGGTGCGGCCCGCCTGGGTGCGCGTCACCTCGGCCGATGGCACCACGCTGTTCGAAGGCATCATGAACGGCGGCGACGCTTGGGAGGTGCCCGCGCTCGAAACGCCGCCGACCCTGCGCGTCGGAGAATCCGGCGCCCTCTACTTCGCCGTGGCGGGTGAGCATTACGGCCCTGTCGGCGATGCCGGCACCGTGACGTCGAACCTGGCCTTGTCGGTGGACAATCTGACCACCAACTATCAGGTTGCCGACCTGCAAAGCGACTCCGACCTGGCCGAACTGGTCCGGGTGGCGGAGGTCGTCCCGACAGAATGATGCCGCGCCGGTCCTGACCCCGCGGCCCGATCCGCGAGAGGTTTCCCATGTCCCTGAATGCCGTCCGCCCCTGGCGCGAGATCCAGCGCCGCAAGTCGCGCCGGATCATGGTCGGCTCTGTCCCCGTGGGCGGCGATGCGCCGATCTCGGTGCAGACCATGACCAACACCGACACCACCGACGTGCGCGCCACGCTGGATCAGGTGATCCGCGCCGCCGATGCGGGCGCCGACATCGTGCGCGTCTCCGCGCCTGACGAGGACAGCACCCGCGCCCTGCGCGAGATCTGCGCCGAAAGCCCGGTGCCGATCGTCGCGGACATCCATTTCCACTACAAGCGCGCCATCGAGGCCGCCGACGCGGGCGCGGCCTGCCTGCGGATCAACCCCGGCAACATCGGCGACGCCAAGCGCGTGGCCGAGGTGGTACGCGCGGCCAAGGACCACGGCTGCTCGATCCGGATCGGCGTCAACGCGGGCTCGCTCGAGCGGCATCTTCTGGAGAAATACGCCGAGCCGTGCCCCGACGCGATGGTCGAAAGCGGGCTCGATCACATCAAGCTCCTGCAGGATCACGACTTTCACGAGTTCAAGATCTCGGTGAAGGCCTCGGACGTTTTCCTCGCCGCCGCCGCCTACCAGCAGCTCGCCGAGGCGACCGACGCGCCCATTCACCTCGGCATTACCGAGGCGGGCGGGCTGATGTCGGGCACGATCAAATCGGCGATCGGCATGGGCAACCTGCTTTGGTCGGGCATCGGCGACACGATCCGCGTTTCCCTCTCGGCCGATCCGGTCGAGGAGGTGAAGGTCGGCTTCGAGATCCTCAAATCGCTCGGCCTGCGCCACCGCGGCGTCAACATCATCTCCTGCCCCTCCTGCGCGCGGCAGGGCTTCGACGTGATCAAGACGGTCGAGGCGCTGGAGCAGCGGCTCGAACATGTGAAGACGCCGATGTCGTTGTCGATCATCGGCTGCGTGGTCAATGGCCCCGGTGAGGCGCTGATGACCGACGTCGGCTTCACCGGCGGCGGCGCGGGCAACGGCATGGTCTATCTTGCCGGCAAGCAGAGCCACCGCATGTCGAACGACCAGATGATCGACCACATCGTCGAGCAGGTCGAGCAGAAGGCCGCCGAGATCGAGGCGCGCGACAAGGCCGCCGCCGAGGCCGCCGAGTGAGCTGATCCGTCGCCTCGGCGGAAGCCGGTCGGTTTCCGCCGAGGCGTCGGCTATTTCTTGCCTGATCTCAAAGGCTTGGCAAAGGACGGCGTGAACCCGGACGGCCCCCTTGTCGTTTCTTGTCCAGACGCGTCGCCGAGGCGGCGCACCCTTGGAAAAGAGTACGACAGATGACCAGGCAATCGCTTCTGATGACGACTGCCGCCGCCCTCGTGGCCGCGATGCCGGCCTTTGCGCAGACCGCGACCACAAAGACGACGGCCGAGACCACCGCCAATGCCGAGACCGCGATGGCCGGCGCCATGGCAACCGCCGCGACCGAGTTGAACCTGCGAGCGGGGCCCGGCCCCGAGATGGAGATCATCGACGTGATCCCCGCCGATGGCGAGGTGACGGTCGAGGGCTGCCTCGAAGAAGCCAATTGGTGCCGCGTGACGCTCGACGGCACGACCGGCTGGGCTTACGGCGACTATCTCACGGTGGAGATGGCCGAAGCCGAAGAGCCGGTGGTGGTGATCGACAACCGCGCCGAGCTCGAGATCGAGACCGTCACCTATGACAATTCGGCCAATAACGCCGCCGCCACCGCCGCGGGCGCGGGTGCCGCCGCTGCGGGTGCCGCCGCCCTTGCCGCCGGGCCGGTCG
>NZ_JAMYXC010000215.1 GCF_024159025.1 Limimaricola litoreus | reverse complement strand
CAGGAGCGCGCCAAATGCGTCTCGAGCGCATCGCCCGCAGCCTGGCCCGGTTGCCGCAGGCCCTGCAACGCGTCGCGCCGGATGCAGCAGGAGATCGAGACGCGCCCGCCGTCGACCCGCACCATGCCGCCATAACCGCCCGGAAAGGACAGAAGCGGCATCAGCTCCGCATCGAGACCGCTGTTCAGGAAATGCGCCTTGAAGCCGAGCAGGTCATGGGGGGCGTGGCTTTTGGTGGCCTGGGTGAGGAGGGGGCCACGATCCCACGAGCCATGCGCCGCGACCAGCACCGGGGCGGCGAGCGTCCTGTCCCCCTGCGGCGTGTCCAGCGCGACCGCGTGGCCCGCCCCAACCCGGTCGAAGCCCGTGGCGCGGCAGGGCTGAAAGACCTCGACGCCACAGCGTCGGGCCTGATCGAGCAGCAACCCGTCGAGCACGTCGCGCCCCAGGCCGCGGCCCGGCCCGCCGGAGGCGGGCATCGGTGCCGTCACCACACGTTCGCCCATGAACAGGGCCAGTCGCCGGATCTCGGGACCCGCGGCGGCGTCCCAGCTTTCGGCGACGCCGAGGGCGTCGAGAACGGGACGGCTGGCCGAGGAGATGAACTCGCCGCAGACCTTGCGCCGGGGAAACGCGGCGCGCTCGATCAGAGCCACGCGCCGCCCCGCGCGCGCCAGCCCGATCGCGGTCGAGGCACCGCCCGGACCGCCGCCGATGATGACGGCGTCATGCGTCATGCCGCACTCCCCGCGCCGCGAAACCATGGGTGAACGGCCCGCGCCGCCCCTCGAAGCCGACCTCGCCGGGCCAGAGCGGCGACAGTTCCATCCCGTGAAACCCCGCGCGCACGCTCGCCGGGGCATCGTGACGTGTCACCGCATTCGCGCCGATCGCGCCCACCGCCCGCGCGGCAAGGTAGGAGGCGGGCGTGCGCAGCGGCTCGGTCGCCACGACATGGCGGGCACGATCCGCGAGCGTATTGAGAAGCCCGCGCAGTTCGGCACCCTCGAAGTGATGGAGAAACAGGTTGGTCACGACGAGATCGACCCGGTCGGCCTGCGCTGCCCACCACCGCTGCGCATCGCTGGTCGCCAGTTCAACACGCCAGCCGAGCGCGCCGAGCGCTTGCCGCGTCGGCTCCGTCACCACGGGCTGCATGTCAAGCAGCACGAGGCGCGGCGCGCCCTCCACCGGGCCGAGCGCGCGGGCGAGGCGCAGCGCCCCGATGCCATCGCCGCAGCCCAGATCGACAAGATCGCGGGGCGGCCATGAGGCATGGGCGCGGATCAGGGATGCGGCGATGCGGGTGTTGAACATCAGCGCGTTGATGCGCCGCAGATCGGCGCGCGAGGCGCGCGCGCGCGGATCGTCGGCGGGCAGCGTATCGAGCATTTCGGGCACCAGCTGTCGCCGCATCGCCGAAAGCCTCACGCCGCCACGCCGAAGCTCATGGTCTCGGCAGTGAGACCAGGGCCGAAGGCCATGCCGATGCCCTGTTGGCCAGGCTGGCCGTGGGCCAGCATCTTCTCGAGCACGAACATCACCGTGGCCGAGGACATGTTGCCGTTGTCGCGCAACACCTCGCGCGATGGGGCCAGCGCCTCGGGGGCGAGATCCAGCGTCTTCTGAATCGCATCGAGCACCGAGCGCCCGCCGGGATGCACCGCCCACAGGTCGATCTCCGCAACGTCGCGGTTGCCCAGGATCTCTGCCCGATGCGCGCCGAGCACCGATTGGATCGTCGCGGGCACCCGGCCCGACAGCACCATGTCGAAGCCGTCATCGCGCACGTTCCAGGTCATCAGCTCGTCCGCCTCGCCCGCGAGCAGCGCCTTGAACCCGTCGAGCCGAAGGCCCGTGGGCTCGGCGGTGACCAGTGCGGCCGAGGCACCGTCGCCCCAGATCGAGAAGGTCAGCAGCTGTTCGAGATCGGTCGTCTCCTTGAGATGCAGCGTGCACAGCTCGCAATTGACGACCAGCACCTTGGCATCCGGCTCGGATCGCACGATGTGGCGCGCGGATTTGAGCGCGCTGATCGCGGCGTAACAGCCCATGAAACCGATCAGTGTCCTCTCGATCGAAGGGGCAAGGCCGAGCCGCCGCAGGATCTGCAGGTCGAGCCCGGGCGCCGACATGCCGGTGCAGCTGGCGACCACGAGATGGGTGATCTCGCGCGGATCTTCCAGCTTCAGCCCCTCGATCGCCCGCATGGCGAGATCGGCGGCGTGGGTCTCGTAGAAACCCATCCGCTCGCCCGTCCCGGGAAAGGCGCCGCGCCGGAACATGCCGGCCCGGTCCACCACCGGACCCGTCGCGTCTTCGGCGGTCTCGATGCAGGAATGACGCCGCTCGATCCCCGACTTCTCGCTCATCTTGAGAAACAGCTTCTGCTCGCGCGGCTTGTCACGCAGGCTGGCGGCCGCGAACTGCCGAAAGTAGCCGTGGATCTCATTGCCGGGAACGGATGTCGCGATGCGATTTACATGGGCTTGGGACAAGGCGATCTCCGGCAGCGGCCGCCTCGACACGGGCAGCATCCAATCGACAACCCCCCGCCTTCCCGGTCTGTTCCGGTCACCATTTCGGCACCGGTGGTGAGGTCTGCGCCGAAAGCCGCCGGTCGCCCGGGCCTTCATGGGCCGCTTGGCGATCCGTGTGCAGGCATTGGTTGTAGTCGCGTCCGATCTTGGCCACATATCCGCCTGTCGCCCTCCGGCGCGCGGTCGCGCCGGCACGGGGCGCGATGCGACCCCCATAAGGCCGGCCCTGCGCCCGGCCCGCGCCCCGAGGAACCGATGCCATGTCCCTGACCCAGACCGTTGCCGCCGATCTGGTGCGCGCCATCGAGACGCATGCCGCGCGCCCCGCCATGGCGCAGGATGGCGCGCGCCTCACCTATGGCGAACTCGGAGGCTTCGTCCGCCTCGTTGCGCCGTTTCTGCAAGGCGCGGGCGCGGTCGCCCTGTTCGGGTCGCCGGGCCTCGCCATGGCCGCGAGCGCCGTGGCCTGCGTGATCGAAGGGCGGCCCTTCGTGCATCTCGACCCGGCCATGCCGCGCGCGGTGCTGCGCAATATCCTGTCGGAGCTTGAGGTGGGGCTGGTGATCCTGTCGCAGGACGCAGCCCCCGGGCAGCTCCCCGAGGACTGCCGAACGCTGGACGCGCGCGCCCTGCTGGAGCGGATTGACATTGCACCCGCCGCCGAGCTGCGCCCCGCGCCGGTCGCGGCAAAGGATCCGATCTACCTCGTGGCCACCTCGGGCACGACCGGAAAGCCCAAGTGCATCCCCGTCACGCAGGACGCGGCGCGCCTCTCCTATGAATGGCGCGATGCCTTCACCCCCTACGCCCCCGGCCAGCGGGTGGGCATCTATATCTTCGCGATCTGGGAGATGTTCCGCCCGCTGCGCCACGGCGCGGAGCTGTGGTTTCCCGATCCCAACGTGCTGATGGCGCCGCGCGGGCTGGCCGACTTCCTGATCCGCAACGACATCGACGAGATGCTGTTCACGCCGTCCTTCTACGACACCTTCCTCGGCGCGATCGACCGCGACACCGCCGCCGCCCTGCCGCTGCGCCGGGTGGTGCTCAACGGCGAGGTGGTGGGCGACGCGCTGATCGCCCGCTCGCTCGACCGGGTGCCGGATGCCGCGCTCTGGAACCTCTACAGCATCTGCGAAACCCACGACATCTGCATCTCCCGGCTCACCGCGCCCGCAGGCGACGGGCCGGTCTCGGTCGGGGTGCCGATGGAGCATCTGCGCGCGGTGATCCTCGACGAGAACGACAGGCCCTGCCCGCCGGGCACGCCCGGCCAGCTGCATTTCGAAGGACCGCGCATGCTGGGGCCGGGCTATGTGAACCGCCCTGAGGAAACGGCGCTGCGGTTTCGCGAGCTTACCCTCGGCGGGCGGTCTGCGCGGCTTTACGATACCGGTGATCAGGCCTGGGTCGACGAGGCGGGCGCGCTGCACATCATCGGGCGCGTGGCCCATATGCTCAAGCTGCGCGGCTTCTCGATCCAGACCCGCGAGCTGACCGAGAGCCTGCAGGACCGGCTGGAGTTTGCCCAGGGCGTGCCCTGGGTGGGCGAGGTCGGCACGCGCGGGCAGGCGCTGGTCTTCTACTTCTCGGCCGATGCGGAGCAGGCGCGCGCCAATGCGGCACGCTGGGGGATCGGGGCGGGCAGCAACCGGATGCCCGCCGCGCTTACCGCCAAGTTGCGCGCGGTGTTGCCCGCCTATTGCGTGCCCTCCTTTCTCGTGCAGCTCGACGCGATCCCGCTGCACCCGGTTTCGGGCAAGGCCGACCTGCGCGCCCTGCCGCCGGTGACGGAACCTGCCGGGGAGGAGGGCGGCGCCGAACGCCCACCCGAAAGCCCGGTGATCGCGGCCGCCGCTCGCGCGATGAACTGCCCGCCCGAGCGGATCGACCCCGAGCTGAGCTTTCACGACCAGGGCGGGGATTCCCTGATGGGCGTGGCCCTGATCCTTGAGCTGGAGCGGATCCATGACGGCCCGGTCGATTTCGATCTGGCGATGAGCGTGCCCTTGGCCCGGCTCGAGCGGCTTCTGGCAGGGGAAGGGCGCTCGGCGGCGCCCAGCGAGGGCTTCGAGCGGCCCGGCCTGCTTCTGACCGGGGCGACCGGCTTTCTGGGCGGGCACGTGCTGGCACGCGCCGCGCGCGATCTGCCGCCCGGACATGTCGTCTATTGCCTCGTGCGCGACAAGCGCCGCGATGCGCGCGAGCGGCTCGATGCCGCGGCTCGGGCGCATGGCGTCGCCGCCAACCGCTATGTCATGGTGCCCGGTGCGCTCGACGCGCCGCGCTTTGGGCTGGACGAGGCGGCGCATGACGCGCTGGCGGCATCGGTCGGCGCAGTGGTGCATTGCGCGGCCATGGTCAACATGGCGGTGGGCCGGGCCGAAATGCTGGAATGGTCGGCGCGCGGCATCGAGACAGTGCTCGCCTTTTGCCGCGCCGCCGGGGCCGATCTGCGCTTCACCTCGTCGAGCGCGGTGTTCCCCGACCGGGGCGGCCCATGGCCCGAGGCCCCGGCTCAGGCGTGGGAGGGCTGCACCGGTTACGGCGCGGCCAAGATCGCGGCCGAGGCGGCGATCACCGCTTCGGGCGTGCCCGCCGCGATCCTGCGGCTGCCCTCGCTCTACGATCTGGACGCGCCGAACCCGCGCGACATCTGCGAAACCATCCTCGCCGCCTCCTACCGCGCGGATGCTTTTCCGAAGGGGCTGTGCTTTCCCATGACGGATGTAAAAGCCGCCGCGGCTCTGCTGCTCGGCCCGGTCACCGGGCCGGGTGCGCCGGTCTACAACCTGATCGCGCAAGCGCGCATCGCGCCGGAAGGAACGATGCCGACCAAGGGTTGGCTGGAAACGGTCGAGCTGCCCAGCGGCATTGCCGCCGTGATCGCGCAGCATCCCGACACGCTGCGCGCCGACGCGGTCTTCGAGGCGGATGCGGCGCGCGCGGCCTGGGCGCGGGTTTCCGATGCCCCGTTCGAGACGATCAGCGATCCCGCCGCCCTACTCGCGCGCCGCCGTGCCGCCTACCAGAGCGAACCGGCGTTGACCTGAACGTCTTCCATAGTGATCGCCCGCCCGGCACCGCTGACGAGAAACGCGGCCAGCTCGGCAATCTCCTCGGGCTGGACCAGCTGGCTTTGCGGGTTCGAGGCCGCGTAATCGGCGCGGACCTCCTCGCGCGATTTGCCACTGGCCGCGATATCCGCGTCGATGAAGGATTTCAGCATCTCGGTCTCGACCCATGTCGGGCTGATCGAGACGCAGGTGATGCCATGCGCAGCCCCTTCGAGGCTGACGCAGCGGCCCAGACCCAGAAGCCCCGCTTTGGAGGCGCAATAGGCCGCGTTGTCGGCCAGCCCCTGATGCGCCGCGACCGAGGCCATGTTGACGATCCGCCCGAAACCGGCGGATTTCATATGCGGCATCACGGCGCGGATCATGCGAAAGGTGCCAGAGAGGTTGGTGTCGATCTGGTCGTCCCAGACATCGTCCGGATGGCCGATGACCGGAGCCTCTGAATAGACCCCGGCGGCGTTGACGAGGATGTCGACCCCGCCGCGCCGCGCGACGACGTCGGAGACGAAGCCGTCGACGCTCTGGTTGGAGCGCACGTCGAGCGCCGCGACATGCGCGCCGATCCCCTCGGGGCCGAGGATCTCGCGGACGGCCCCGGCATCGCCGCCCCGGCGCGCGCCGATGCTCACATCCACCCCGTCGCGGATCAGCCGCCGGGCGATCGCCAGCCCCATCCCCGAAAGCCCGCCCGTCACGATCGCCGTTCTGCTGCCCTTGGTCATGCCGTTCCTCACTCCTGTCTGCGTTGCGGCCCCTGCTACGCCGGATTCGGTGCGGCTGCACCGCGAAACATTCAATTCGCGTCGAGCCGGGCGGTCACGGCGCGGATGTCCTGGGCGATGCTTGCGACGCGGGCGGGCAGGTCGCGCCCCCGCCGCCCGACCAACCACAGCTCGTGGTGGCATCGCGGGGGCAGGGGGGCGAGTATTTCCCAGACGACAAGCCCTACCGCATGGTCTATGTCGAGGACCCCTTCGGCATCGTGTTCGAGATCTACAGCCACAGCTACGAACTGACCTACTCCGCGGGCGCCTACAGCTGAGGCCCGGCCCGCCGCGACGGGCCCCGAAGCGGCGGACGGATCAGTCCCGATCGCCCGCCCGCTTTGCGGCGCGCTGGTCCCATGCGCCATGGATCGGCTCATCGGTGAACACCCCGCCCTGGTAGCGGGCGACGGAGGCGTCTGCCTCGGGGCGGGGCACGGTGCGATGGACATGCGCGGCATGAGCGGCGGAATTGTCCTTCGGACGCCAGCCCAGATGGCCGGCCGTGTTCTCCCACCAGCCCGCATCGTTGTCGGAGGCGCCCCAGATCACCGGGCAGCCCAGATGCGGCGCGCGAAACACAGCCTCGATCAGCGCCACGAAATCATCCTCGCTGAGCCAAGTCGACAGCATCCGCCAATCCGCCGGCGCGGGCGTGCAGGAGCCGATCCGCACGATGGCCGTCTCCTGGCCGAACTTGTCGTGGTAGAGATGCGCCATCGCCTCGCCGTAGGCCTTGGAGACGCCATAGAGCGAGTCCGGGCGCAGCGGGCAGTCGGGGCCGAGCCGGGCGGTCTGGGGGTGATAGCCGACCACGTGGTTCGAGCTGGCAAAGAGGATGCGCGGGTGCCCATGCGCCCGCGCGGCCTCGTAGAGATTGTAGACGCCGCGCAGGTTGGCGGCTTCGATCAGGTCGAACTCGCGTTCGACCGAGATCCCGCCCAGATGCACGATCCCGTCGCAACCCGCGACCAGATCGCGTACCGCCGCGCCATCTGCCAGATCACAGGTGACCACCTCCTCGCCCAGGGCGGCAGGCGCCATCGGCGCGATGTCCGACAGGCGCAAGACCTCGGCCATGTGCCCGAGCCGCTGCCTGAGCATGCGGCCAAGGCCACCCCCGGCGCCGGTGATCAAAAGACGCTTCATCGTCGCATCCCTGCCATGCAGAACGGGCCCGCATCCGGGCCTGCGCAAGGCCCGCGGCAAAACGGCTGAATTCGGGCGATCATGCGGTCTTCCTTTCGTCGGGTTCTTGAACATATATGATGTTCTGACCTCATTTAGGTCAATATATATGATGTGTCGGTTGAGGTAGGCCGGGACAAATCGGTCTTCACCCTATCATTCGTGGCGGGGCGGGATCGCGCGTGAGATTGTCCCGTAGCGTGGAGCGGGTATTGTATGACAGGTCGGCGGGACCGCCGTGATCGGGAGTTTGCCGTGCAGGCCAAGAGAATGCCCGCCGAAGGGCACAGGAAGACATTGGTGCTCAGGCTGCGCGACGCTTTGTACACGCAGATCGAAGCGGGTCGTTACGGGCCGGGGGACCGGCTCCCGAGCGAGGCGCGGCTGACGGAGGAGTTCGAGGTTAGCCGCACCGTGGTGCGCGAGGCGGTCGCGGCGCTCAGGGCCGAAGGGCTGGTCGAGGCGCGCCAGGGCGCAGGCGTGTTCGTGCTGAAGCCCGAGACAGCGCCCGCCTTGCCCTTTCAGAAAATCGATTACGCCCGGATCTCCACCGTTCTGGAAATGCTCGAGCTGCGCACCGCCGTCGAGGTGGAGGCCGCGGGGCTCGCCGCCCGGCGGATCTCGCCGGCGCAGGAGGAGGAGATGGCCGCGCGGATGCAGGCGGTGGAAACCCGCGCGCGCGAAGGCGGGGACACCGCCGAGGCCGATTTTGCGCTGCATCTCGCCATCGCCCATGCCAGCAACAACCCCCGCTTTGCCGAGTTTCTGGCCATGATCGGCCCCGAGGTGATCCCGCGTCGTGCGCTCGATCCCGAGGCCGGGGGGCAGAGCGAGGGGGCCGCCTATCTCGCCGCCATTGCCGCCGAACATGCCCGCATCGTCCATGCGATCCTCAGACGCGACGCGACCGCGGCGCGGCAGGCGATGCGCCATCATCTCGAAGGCAGCCAGCAGCGCTACCGCGCGCTGCTGCGCGGCGCGACCGGCTGATCGTTCACGCGCCCGGCGCGAAGCGGGTCAGCGCGTCGCGGTCGATCTCGATCCCGAGGCCGGGGGCGTCGGGGATCGCAACCACGCCGTTCTCGTGCTCGATCGGCCGGGTCACCACGGCCTGCCGGAACGGATTGTGCGTGCGGTCGAACTCAAGGATCGGCTCGATGGGGTCGCGCCGCACCGGGCTCGGGACCATCGCCGCCATGAATTGCAGCGCCGCCGCGATCTGCACCGCCGTGCCCCAGACATGCGGCACCACGCGGATGCCGTGCAGCGCGCAGAGATCCGCCACGCGCCGTGCCTCGGTAAAGCCGCCCACCCCGCATAGGTCGGGCTGGGCGATGTCGATGGCGCGGGTCTCTATCGCTTCGCGAAAGCCCCAGCGCGTGTGCCATGTCTCCCCTCCCGCCACCGGGATCGGCTGGCGGGCGCGCAGCTCGCGATAGGCGGCGATCTGCTCGGGCACGACCGGCTCCTCGAACCAGTCGATGTCGAACTTCGCGGCGCGCTGGCCGAGCTGTACCGCCTCCACCGTGTCATAGCCGTGGTTGGCGTCGATCATCAGCCGCATTTCGGGGCCGATCGCCTCGCGCACCGCCGCGATGACGCGCAGGTCCTCCTCGACGCCGAAGCCGATCTTGATCTTGCCCGCGTGAAACCCCGCCTCGGCATGACCCGCCATCTCGGCGGCATTGTCAGCGGCGCGGTCGACGCCATCGCGGCGAAAGCTGCCCGTCGCATAGGCGCGCAGGCTCTCGCGAAACCGGCCGCCCAGCAGCGTCGAGACCGAGGCGCCGAAGCGCTTGCCCTTGATGTCCCACAGCGCGATGTCGATGCCGGACAACGCGGTGATCGCGATGCCGCGCTGCCCCTGATCGCGCAGCGCGTTGTAGAGCCTGGCCCAGATCACCTCGGTCTCGAGCGCATCCATGCCCCGGAGCCAGCCCGCATAGGCGGCGATCATCGCGGCGTTGGGCCCCGCGGGCCCGAGACATTCGCCCCAGCCGGTGGTGCCATCCTCACAGATCACCTCGACCAGCATGTGCTGGCGGCGGTCGAACCGCATCGAGGCGCTCTCGAACGGCGTGTCGAGCCGATGCTCCAACATGTAGGTGCGAATCTCGGCGATCTTCATCGCGGCACTCATGACGCGTGGGCCTCGATCAGCGCCCGGAGGATGTCTTCCTCCTCGCGCGTCAGTTCGTCGAGCGGCGGGCGTACGCGCCCCGCCTCGAAGCCCGCGATCCGGACGCCCGCCTTGATCGCCGAGACGGCGTAGCCCTTGCGCCGGGCGCGCAGCGCCATGAAGGGATAGAAGAATTCCTTCAGGATCGTCTCGCAACCGGCGCGGTCGCCCGCGCGCAGTGCCGCGTAGAAGCGGTTGGCCAATCCGGGCACGAAGTTGAACACCGCCGAGGAGTAGGTGGTGAAACCGGCGCCGAGATAGGCCTCGGCGTAAAGCTCCGCCGTGGGCATACCACCCAGATAGGTCAGCCGGTCGCCCATCGTCGCGGTGATCTGGCGCACCATGCCGATGTCGCCCGTGCCGTCCTTGAAGCCTATGAGATTGGGACAGGCGTCGCACAGCCGCGCCAGCGTGTCGGGCTGCAGCACCGCATTGTCGCGGTTGTAGACCATGACGCCGATGCCCACCACATCACAGACAGCCCGGACATGCGCGAACAGCCCCTCCTGCGGCGCATCGATCAGGTAATGCGGCAGGAGCAGGATGCCGTCGGCCCCGGCCTTTTCGGCATCGCGGGCAATGCCCTTGGCGATTTCGGTGCCATAGCCGCAGCCCGAGACGATGGCGGTTTCGCCCGCGCTGTGCTTGGCGGCGCGGATGATCTCGGGAATCTCGCCGGGGGCGAGGGAAAAGAACTCACCCGTCCCGCCAGCCGCGAAGAGCACCGGCGCCCGGTAGCCCGCCAGCCAGCCGACATGACGCTCGTAGCTGTCACGCGCAAAGCGGCTCTCGCCGTCGAAATGGGTCACGGGGAAGGACAACAGACCCGCCCCGAGGGTCGATTTCAGAATCTGCGGGTCCATGATGCGCACCTTCTTATGATGGTCATGACTTTGCTAAGACAGATTGCACGAGGGCGTCAATATTCATCATACAAGTTGACGGGCACAGGAACTTCTCTAGGGAGGGCAGAATGGCGGGGCGGTACGGGGCAATGCCCGCCCGCCTCGCGTCGTGCCGTCAGGCCAGCCCTTCCTTCGCAACCCAATCGGCGGTCCGGTCGAGAATGCGACCCATCTTGCCAACGATCTCGTCGATATTCCCTTCGGTGACGATCATCGGCGGGCAGAGCGCCAGCGTGTCGCCCACATTGCGGATGATCAGCCCTTCCTCATGGCCGATCTCGAAAGCTGCGAGTCCTGCCTTGCCGATGGGATCGAAGGGGCGCTTCGTCGCCTTGTCGGCAACCAGTTCCAGCCCCGCGATCAGCCCCGCGCCGCGCACCTCGCCCACCAGCGGGTGATCGGCAAAGGCCCGAAGCCCCTCATGCATCCGCGCGCCCATCCGGGCGGCGTTGCCCATCAGGTCGCGCTCCTCGATGATCTTCAGGTTCTCGAGCCCCACGGCGGTCGCCACCGGGTGCCCGGAGGCGGTGAAGCCATGGCCGAAGGTGCCGATCCGGGCGGTGTTGTCAGCAATGGCGTCGTAGACCTTTTCGGAAAATACGATTGCGGCCAGCGGCATGTAGGAAGAGGTGAGCTGCTTGGAGGTCACCATGATGTCGGGGGTGAAGCCGTAATGCACGCAGCCGAAGGAGGAACCGAGCCGCCCGAAGCCGCAGATCACCTCGTCGGAGACCAGCAGGATGTCGTGCTTGCGGCACAGCGCCTCGATCCCGGGCCAGTAGCCCTCGGGCGGCGGCATGACCCCGCCCGCCGCCATCAGCGGCTCGCCGATGAAGGCAGCGATGGTCTCGGGGCCTTCGCGCAGGATCACTTCCTCGGCCTCGACCAAGAGCCGCTGCGTGAACGCCGCCTCGCTCTCGCCCTCCTGGCCGAAGCGGTAGTGATGCGGGCAGGTCAGATGCGTCACCGGGATCGCGGGCAGGTCGAAATCCATGTGGTTGTAGGGCAGTCCGGTGAGTGAGCCGGAGGCCACGGTGATGCCGTGATAGCCCTTGGTCCGAGCAAGAAACTTCTTCTTTTCAGGGCGTCCCAGCGCATTGTTCATGTACCACACCATCTTTACGACGGTGTCGTTGGCCTCAGAGCCCGAGGAGGTGAAGAACACCCGGTCAAGTCCTTGAGGTGTCATCTCGATCAGCTTTTCGGCCAGGCGGATCGACGGCTCATGCGCCTTGTGCGCGAAGCTGTGGTAATAGGGCAGCGCCTGCATCTGCCTGTGCGCCGCCTCGACCAGCCGTGGCTCGGAAAAGCCGACGCCGACCGACCACAGCCCGGCGAGCCCCTCGATATAGCGCTTGCCGGTGTTGTCGATGACATGCACGCCCTCGCCCCGCTCGATCACCAGCGGACCCTTTTCCTCGTGGCGGCGGGCGTTGGTATAGGGATGCAGCGCCGTGGAAATATCGGCCTGCGCGAGCGAGTTCGAAAGCTTGGTCATCGCGGACTCCGTATGGGGGGTGGTGGAAAGGGCGGTATCGGGGCCGAGCCTCGCGCAGGCGCGACCCCCTGTCGAGAGGGGACGCGCGGGGCTAGAGACGGCCCACGGCGTGGGGCTGCGCGCCCTTGCCCTGCGCCAGAAGGCATAGCCAGTCGTGCGCCACCGTGGCCGCGGCGATGGCGGTGATCTCGGCGTGATCATAGGGGGGCGAAACCTCGACCAGATCCATGCCGACGAGGTTCATCCCCTTCAGCCCGCGCACGAATTCGAGCGCCTGCCACGAGGCGAGCCCGCCCGCCACCGGCGTGCCGGTGCCCGGGGCAAAGGCCGGGTCGAGCCCGTCGATGTCAAAGCTGAGATAGACCGGCGCATCGCCCGCGCGCTCGCGCACCACCTCGAGGGCGGCGTCGATGCCGTTGCGGTGCAGCCAGGGCGCCGTGAGGATCTCGAAGCCGTGGTCGTGGTCGTTGAAGGTCCGCAGCCCGACTTGAGTGGAGCGGGCCACGTCGATCACGCCCTCGGCGGCGGCGCGGGCGAACATGGTACCGTGATCCATGCGCACCCCGTCGTCTTCCCACGTGTCGCAATGCGCGTCGAACTGCACCAGCGCGATGGGGCCGTGCCGTTTCGCATGCGCCTTCAAGAGCGGGTAGGAGATCGAATGATCGCCGCCCAGCGTGAGCATCCTTGCGCCCGAGGCGAGGATCGCATCGGCATGGGCTTCGATCGTGGGCGCGACGGTCTGGGGATGGTGCGGGTCGATCATGCAGTCGCCCCAGTCGGTGACGGCCAACGTCTCGAAAGGATCGAAGCCGAAGGGAAAGGCCTTGAGCTCGGCCAGCTGGGTCGAGGCGGCGCGGATCGCCGCCGGGCCAAAGCGGCAGCCGGGGCGGTTGGTCACGCTCGCATCGAAAGGCACGCCAGAGACGACGACATCGACCCCGGCCAGATCGCGGCTGTAGCGGCGGCGCAAAAAGCTCAGCGCGCCGCCATAGGTCATCTCGGGCCAGCGGCCCCGCAGGTCGTCGCGCAAAAAGGCCTGGTCACCTTGCTGCATGTTTGTTGCTCCTCGTGATGTGCAGCGCCGCGATGGTCACGGCGATCGAGACGATGACGATGATCAGCGTGGCCAGCGCGTTGACGTCCGGGCTGACGCCGAGCCGGACCTTGGAGAAGATCACCATCGGCAAGGTCGAGGCGCCGGGGCCGGAGACGAAGCTCGCGATCACCAGATCGTCGAGGCTCAGCGTGAAGGCCAGAAGCCAGCCCGAGACCAATGCTGGCGCGATCACCGGCAGCGTCACGTCGAAAAAGACCCGCAGGGGCCGCGCGCCCAGATCGAGCGCCGCCTCCTCCAGGTCCATTTCCATGGTCACCAGCCGCGACTGGATCACCACCGCGACGAAGGCCGCGCCGAAGGTGGCGTGCGCGATGGTGATGGTCAAAAGCCCGCGTCCGCCGGGCCAGCCGATCAGCCCCTCCATCGAGACGAAGAGCAAGAGAAGCGACAGCCCGACGATCACCTCGGGCATCACCAAGGGGGCCGAGACCATGACGCCGAGCGCCATGCGCCCGCGAAACCGCCCGAAGCGGACCAGTGCAAAGGCCGCGAGCGTGCCGATGACCAAGGCCAGAGAGGCGCTCAGCCCGGCGATCTTCAGGCTGAGCCATGCCGCCTCGAGGATCTGGGTGTCGCGGAACAGCTCGCCATACCATTTCAGCGAAAAGCCGCTCCAGACGGTGACGAGGCGGCTTTCGTTGAAACTGAACACGATGAGCGACAGGATCGGCGCGTAGAGAAAGACGAAGCCCAGCACCGCGATGGCGGTCATGACGGGGAATTTCTGTCGCATCAGCCCTCCTCGCGCGCCTGCGCGCGCCTCAACAGCAGGATCGGCCCGATCAGCACCAGAAGCATCACCACCGCCACCGCCGAGGCGACGGGCCAGTCGCGGTTCGAGAAGAACTCGTCCCAGAGCACCCGGCCGATCATCAGCGTGTCCGGCCCGCCCAAGAGCGCCGGGATCACGAATTCGCCCACCGCCGGGATGAAGACCAGCATGCATCCCGCGACGATGCCCCCCGCCGATTGCGGCAAGGTGACGGTGAGGAATGTGGTGAGCGGGCGCGCGCCCAGATCGGCGGCGGCTTCGAGGTGACTGCGATCAAGCCGAGACAGGTTGGCGTAAAGCGGCAGGATCATGAAGGGCAGGTAGGTGTAGGTGATGCCGATATAGACCGCGAAATCGGTCTGGATCAGCTGCAGCGGCGCATCGGTGATCCCCAGCGCCATCAGCATGTTGTTTATGATGCCGTTCGATTTGAGAAAGCCGATCCACGCGTAGACGCGCAGGAGAAACGAAGTCCAGAAGGGCAGCACCACCAGCATCAGCAGGAGATTGCGCCGATCCGGGCGGGCCATGGCGATGACATAGGCCATCGGATAGCCGATCAGCAGGGTGAAGAGCGTCGAGATCGCGGCGATCTTGAGCGATTCCAAGTAGGCCGCGATGTAGAGCCCATCACTGAGCAAGAACAGGTAGTTGCCGAAGTTCAGCACGATATTGAGCGCGCCGTCGGCCCATTCGGCCAAGGGCAGGTAGGGTGGCATGGCGATCGCCAGCTCCGACAGCGAGATCTTGGCCACGACGAGAAAGGGCAGGGCGAAGAAGAGCCCGAGCCACAGGATCGGCACCGCGACGACCAGCGCCCGGCCCGACCACGCGCGGCTCAGATTCAACAGCGCGCTCATGCGGCCAGCACGAAGCCCGCGGCCCCGCTCCATTGCAGCTGCACGGTTTCGCCGATGCGCGGCACCTCCGCATCGGTGCGGGTGGTGTTCGATTGCGTGACGCGCAGCCGCGCGCCGCTGTCGAGCCCGACCTGGAAGATCGTGAGATTGCCCATGTAGGCGACCTCCTCGATCCGCCCCGTCACCGTGTTCTCGAAGCCGGGCCGGGCCGCGCGCCCCATGGCGATCTTCTCGGGCCTGAGCGCCAGCGCGACCCTTTCGCCCGCGCCCGCCTCGAAGCCGCTCTCGACCGTGACCTCGGCGCCGAGATCCGGGCAGGCGAGGCGCAGAAGCGCGCCCTCGCGCCCGGTCACCCGGCCTTCGATGCAGTTCACCGAGCCGATGAAATTGGCGACGAAGCGGCTGTGCGGATGCTCGTAGATCTCATGCGGCGTGCCGACCTGCACGATCTCGCCCGCGTTCATCACCCCGATCCGGCTCGACAGGGTCATTGCCTCTTCCTGGTCATGGGTGACGACGACGAAGGTGATGCCGACTTCGGCCTGGATCTTCTTCAGCTCGAACTGCGTCTCCTCGCGCAGCTTGCGGTCGAGCGCGCCCAAGGGCTCGTCGAGCAGCAGCAGCTTGGGCCGCTTGACCAGCGCACGGGCCAGCGCCACGCGTTGCCGCTGCCCACCCGAAAGCTGGTCGGGCTTGCGCTTGGCGAAGGGTGTCATCTGCACCAGGGAAAGAATATCGGCCACGCGGGTCGCGATTTCGGCGCGCGGCAGCCCATCCCGCTTGAGCCCGTAGGCGATGTTCTTCTCGACGCTCATATGCGGAAACAGCGCGTAGGACTGGAACATCATGTTGGTGGGGCGCGCATGGGGCGCGCGCCCGGCCTGATCCTCGCCGTCGATCAGCACGCGGCCCGCGCTCGGCCTCTCGAAGCCCGCGAGCATGCGCAACAGCGTGGACTTGCCACAGCCCGAGCCGCCGAGCAGGCAGAACAGCTCGCCGCGATATATGTCGAGCGAGACGCCCCGCACCGCCTCGAAGCCGCCGAAGCTCTTGCTTACCCCGTCGAGACGCAGAAACGGCTGCGCTTCGGGGTCGGCCCATGGCGGGACGGCGGGGATGGTGGCGGTCGAAAGCTCGGTCATCGGCGGAACTCCACGTCGGATCGGCGGGGCCCCGGCGATGCGGGGCCCCGCCGCGCAAGCGCTCAGCGCCCGGTCTTGATCTCGGTCCAGGCCCGGGTCAGCGACCGGTCGAACCGTGCGCCATGCGGCTTGAGGGAGAACAGCTTGGCGCGGGTCTCGTCGGGCGGGTAGATGCCCGGATCCTCGCGCACCTCCGCATCGACATGCTCGGTCGCCGCGGTGTTGGGATTGGCAAAATAGACGTAGTTGGTGATCGCCGCCGAAACCTCCGGCTCGAGGATGTGGTCGATGAACTGCAGCGCCGCCTCGGGGTTGGGTGCATCCGCCGGGATCGCCAGCATGTCGAAGCCGACCTGCGCGCCCTCGCGCGGGATGGCATAGGCGATCTCGATGCCCTGATCTGCCTCGGCCGCGCGGTCGCGCGCCTGCAGCAGATCGCCCGAATAACCGACGCTGACGCAGACCTCGCCATTGGCCAGATCATTGATGTATTGCGAGGAGTGGAAATAGCGCACATGCGGGCGAATGGAGAGCAGCAGTTCCTTGGCCTGCTCCAGATCGTCTGCGTCCTCGCTGTTGGGGTCGAGCCCGAGGTAGTTCAGCGCGGGCGCCACCATCTCCGAGGGGCTGTCGAGCATGGTGATGCCGCAATCGGCGAGCTTGGCGGCGGTCTCGGAGTCGAACACCATGTCCCACGAGCCGATCTTGTCGGCCTCGATCCGCTCGGAAACCTTGTTCACATCGTAGCCGATGCCGGTGGTGAACATCATGTAGGGCACGCCGTAGGTGTTGCCGGGATCGTTCACCGCCACGACCTCGAGGATCTCGGGGTCGAGATTGCCGTAGTTCGACAGGGCTTCCTTGTCGATTTCGGCAAAGACGCCCGCCTGCGCCTGCCGCGCCATGAACTCGATCGAGGGCACGACCACGTCGTAGCCGGTCGAGCCGGTGAGCATCTTGGCTTCGAGCACCTCGTTGCTGTCGAAGACGTCGTAATTGACCTCGATGCCGGTCTTCTCCTCGAAGCCCGAGATCGTGTCCTCGGCCACGTAGTCCGACCAGTTGTAGACGTTGAGCTCGCCTTGCGCAGCGAGCGGCGTGGCAAGGGCGGCAAACGCCCCCGCGGTCCAGATCAGTTTCGTCATGGCGTTCCTCCCTGAAGCCTCGATGATACCTGTCGTCAGATCCCCAGCCTGTCGCGCAGGCCGTAATACCAGCTGCCCATCACCGAATAGGGCACGCGCAGCGCCCGCCCGCCGGGGAAGGGAATCCAGGGCAGCCCGGCAAAGACGTCGAAGCGCGAGGCGTCGCCGTGGATCGCCTCGGCGAGGATGCGCCCGAAGGTGTGCGAGCCAGTGACGCCGTGGCCCGAGTATCCATGCGCGAAATAGGTGTTGGCGCCGATCCGGCCCATCTGCGGCACCCGGCTGAACGAAAGCGCGAAATTGCCCGACCAGGCATAGTCGATCCGCGCGTTCTTCAACTGCGGAAAGACCTTGTCCATGTTGCGCTTGAGCTTGGCCTTGATGTCGCGGGGGTCGGAGCCGCCATAGACCGTGCCGCCGCCGAACAGCATCCGCTTGTCGGCCGAGAGCCGGTAGTAATCAAGGATGTAGCGCACGTCCTCGACGCACTCGTCGCGGGGCAGAAGCTCGGCGGCGAGCGCGTCGGAGAGCGGCTCGGTCGCCATCACCTGCGTCGAGACCGGCATGACGCGCGGCGCCAGCTCGGGCACGACATGGCCCAGATAGGCATTGCCGCACAGCACCAGCCGGTCGCAGGTGACCGAGCCATTTTCGGTCTTCACCACCGGTCGCGCGGCCTGCGTGTCGACCGAGACCACGGGCGACATCTCGTGGATCACACCGCCATTCGCCTCCACTGCCGCTGCCTCGCCGAGCGCGAGGTTGAGCGGGTGGATGTGCCCGCCGGTGGTGTCGAGAAGCCCGCCCGCGTAGAAGTCGGAGCCGATGTGATCGCGCAAGGCGGCCTTGTCGAGCATCACCTGATTGTCGATGCCGAAAGAGCGCCAGTGCTTTTGCCTCGCCTCCAGCTCACGCATATGAGCGGGCGTGATGGCGGTGAAGATGTTGCCCTGCTTCAGGTCGCAATGGATGTCATAGCGCGCCACCCGCTCGCGGATGATCTCGCCGCCCTCCTGCACCAGCGAGGCCACGAAACTCGCGGTGTCGCGGCCATAGCGCTTCTCGATAGTCGAGAGCGAGGCGTTGAGCCCGTTGACGATCTGCCCGCCATTGCGGCCCGAGGCGCCCCAGCCGACGCGCGCGCCTTCGAGGATCGTGACGCGGTGGCCCTTCTCGGCGAGGTGCAGCGCGGTCGACAACCCGCTGTAGCCCGCGCCGACGACGCAGATCTCGGTGTCATGATCGCCCGAGAGCGCGGGGCGTTCGGGCGCGGGGTTGGCGGAGGCGGCGTAGTAGGAGCCGGTGTGGGTTCCGTCTCCGGCGTAGGATGCGGCCATCAGACGACCTCCAGATAGCTGTGGAACTCAAGCTCGGTGACATGGCGGTTGAAGCGGGCCTGCTCCTGCTTCTTGGCTTCGACGAACATGCGCTGCAACCGCCGGGAGTAGATCTCCGGCACCAGCTTGCCATGCTGGAAGGCGCGGATCGCGGTGGCCCAGTCGAGCGGCAGATGCGGCAGGTCGAGGCTGTAGGCGTCGCCTGTGATCGAGGGCGGCGGGGTCAGCTCGCGCTCGATCCCCAGGAGCGCACCGCCAAGCACGCTCGCCAGCACGAGGTAGGGGTTGGCATCGGCGCCCGCGACGCGGTGCTCGATCCGGCGGGCGCGGTGATCGCCGCCGGGGATGCGGATCGCCACGGTGCGGTTTTCGTAGCCCCATGCCACGTTCGAGGGCGCATGCGCGCCGGGCAGCAGCCGGCGGAAGCTGTTCTCATGCGGCGCGAAGGTGAGCGCGTTCTCCTGGATCGTCTCCAGAAGCCCCGCCACGGCATTGAGCATCATCGGCGTGCCGTCATCGCCGCCATCGTCGAAGAGGTTGCGCCCCTCGGCATCGGCCAGCGACATGTGCACGTGAAAGCCCGAACCGGCACGGTCGCCGTAGGGCTTGGCCATGAAGGTCGCGCCGAAACCGTGTTGGCGCGCGATGCCGCGCACCACCCGCTTGAACAGCAGCGCGTCGTCAGCCGCGCGCATCGGATCGGCGAGATGGCGCATGTTGATCTCGAACTGCCCCGCGCCGTTTTCCGAGATGGCGCTGTCGGCCGGGATGCCCTGGCTCAGGCAGGCGGCATAGACGTCGTTGAGAAAGGCGTCGAAATGCTCCAGCTCGTCGAGGCACAGCGCCCCGTCCGACATCAGCCGCTTGCCGGTGATGGGCGAGCAGGGCGGCGCGGGCAGGTCGCCCGACGGATCAAAGAGGTAGAACTCCAGCTCGGTCGCCACCACCGGCGTCAGCCCAAGCGCCGTGAAACGGTCGACCACGCTGGCAAGCGCCCTGCGCGGATCGCCCAGAAACGGCGCGCCGCCCTCTTCGGTCATCCACAAGGGGATCAGAGCGGTCGGCTTGCGGGTCCAGCTCATCGGCATGGCGCCGCGCCCGGTGGGCACGCAGATGCCGTCGGCATCACCGGTCTCGAACACCATGGCGCCGCCTTCGATGTCCTCGCCCCAGATGTCGAGCCCGACGATCGACAGCGGCATCCGCACCGATCCCGCCATCACCTTGTCGAGCTGGTCCGCCGGCATCCGCTTGCCGCGCAGCACACCGTTCAGGTCGCAAACGCACCCGAAGATGTTCTCCAGTTCGACCGGCGTGTCGGATGAAAGGGCGGAGGTCAGACTCATGGGCATCCTGCGGTATACTATTCTGCTTTATGTGATATCATTTTTGAGAAAGGCATCATTTTCTTCATGTGTCAATCACACCGTATTCCGCTTTAGGACCGATCGAGACGCCAATGTTCGACCTGCCCGAAATTTATCGTCATCCGGCCATGACCACGCAGGAATACGTCCATGCGCGTCTGAGAAACGCGATCATGGTCGGTGCCGTGCAGCCCGAGAGCACCCTGACGATCCGGGGGCTGGCAGAGTATCTGGAGCTTTCGCCCACCCCGGTGCGCGAGGCGTTGCGCCGCCTGAGTTCGGAGCGCGCGATCGAGCTTTTGGGCAATCGCCGGATCTCGATCCCGGTGATGACCGCGCCCCGGCTCGAGGAGATCCTGCGCCTGCGCATGACGCTCGAATGCCACGCCGCGCGGCGCGCCTTGCCTTTCGTCTCGGAAGTTCTGATCGACCGGATGCGCGCGATCGACGACCGGATGGACGACTATATCCAAAGCCGCGATCTGGACGCGCTCACCATTTCGAACCACGAGTTTCACCGGGTGCTCTACACGGCGAACCCGCACCAGACGGTCCTGCCGGTGATCGAGAGCGTCTGGCTGCAGCTCGGGCCGTTCCAGCGGCAGATGATCCGGGCGCTCGAGCAGTTCTACCTGATCGACCGCCACAAGGAGATCCTGACCGCGCTGCGCGAGCGCGATGCCGCGGCGCTCGCGCTGGCGATCGAGGCGGATATCGAGGACGGCATCGGCCGCGCCGGGCGGGAGGTGTTGCAGGCGGGTCAGCCCGAGAGCGAAACGCATCCCGCGGCGGGCTGGATGTAGGCCCCCTCCGTCATCTCGGGCGGCTCGCGCCGTCCTTTCTCAGGCCGGCTGATCTTGCGACATCAATCGGCGGTAATGCGCCTCCGGCCCGCCATAAAGGCCGCCGGTGACAGCCATGAGCCCCTCGCGGTCGCGGATCAGCACCCGGCCACGGAGCGACCGGATCAGCCCGCGACCTTCCAGATCGTGCAGGGCCACCGTCACGCCCGAGCGGCGCACCCCCAGCATCAAGGCCATGAATTCATGGGTCAGCGGCAGCTCGTCGCCCTGCACCCGGTCGTGGCACATCAGCAGCCAGCGTGCGAGGCAGCTCGTCAGCGTGCCCCGCCCATAGGCCAGCGCCGTGCCCTGAATCTGGATCATCACCGCGTGTACGTACCGCGAGAGCCGGTCGCGGCAGTTGCGGTCTTCCATAAGTTGCCCGAGCGCCCGCGCCTCCAGCCGCCATCCCGCACCGGGAACCTGCATGATCACCTCGGCGGCGCTCCGGTCGTCGCCGAGCACCAGCGGCAGCCCGGTCATGCCTTCGCGTCCCACGAGCGCCGCCTCGATGTTGAGCCCGCCCTTTTCGCTCGACACGATCGAGACGATGCCGCTGGTCGGGAAATACACATGCTCCAGCGGCATGTTGCGGCGTTCGAGCGTCATCTTTACCGGCAGTTCGACGAAGCTGAACGCATCGCGCAGCCTGGCAAGCGCGGAAGCGGGCAAGCTTGCAAGCAGTAGGTTTGCGTCAAAGGGGTCGGGGGTCATGCGGCGTCCTCTCGAGTGGGGGCGAGAAAAATCCAAGGCTCCCGGCGGCCACGCCCGAAAAGTTCGGCGACCGATCGTTGCAACCTATCGGAATCTCCGGCCCGGATCCAATCCTCTCTTTCGCCGATGGTGATCCACGATCCCCCCGGCTTCGGGCGTGCAGGCTTCGCACCAGGGAAAGCGCATCTAGAACACTACCCTTTTCCCGCCGAGCGCGGCATGGAATGCACCGCGACCCGCGAGGGCGGCTATTGGGTGATCAACGGCACAAAGCACTTCGTCTCCGGCGCCGATCCGGCGCAGGCCTTCCGCCACCAGGAGCGGCGCGCATCTCGGCCTGGTCTGCGTGGCGATCTGGCCCCGCATCAGGCGGGCAGGGCCTGCGCCTGTCGCTTCGCCCGCGCCTCCGAGCGGGCGAAGAAGACATAGTAGAACACCGGTGCCGCGATCAGCGTCAACACGCTGGCAAAGGCCAGACCGCCCATGATCGTCACCGCCATCGAGACGAAGAAGGCATCCGACAAGAGCGGCAGCATGCCGAGGATCGTCGTCGCCGCCGCCAGCACCACGGGCCGCAGGCGCGAGACGCAGGCCGTGACGATCGCCTCGCGCAGCTCGACCCCTTCGGCGCGCACGAGGTCGATCTCCTCGACCAGCACGATGCCGTTCTTGATCAGCATCCCCGAGAGCGACAGCAGGCCTAGAAGTGCGGTGAAGGTGAAGGGCAGCCCGGTGCCCAGAAGCCCGATCACCACGCCGTTGACCGACATCGGCACCAGAAGCCAGATGATGATCGGCTGCTTGATCGCGTTGAACAGCAGCACCGAGATCAGCACCATCACCAGAAGGCTCAGCGGCAGCTGGCGGCCGAGGCTTTCCTGCGCATCGCCCGAGGCCTCGAACTCGCCGCCCCAGTCGAGCGCATAGCCCGGTGGCACCTCGATCGCCTCCACCGCCGCGCGGACCTGCGCGAAGACCTCCGCCGCGGTGCGCTCGGGCGGGATGTCCGCGCCGACGGTGAGCGTCGGCACCCGGTCGCGGCGATGCACCAAAGTGTTCTGCACCTCGTAGCCCAGGCCGTCGATCACCTGCTCGATGGGCAGGAAATGCTGCCCTGTTTCGGACCAGACCGGCTGGTCGCGCAGGTCGCTGGTGGCGTCGCGCGGCAGGCGCACGGTGATCGGGATGAGCCGGTCGCCCTCGCGGTAGACGCCGCCCGCCACGCCGTCAGTGGCAAAGCGCAGCGCAGCGGCCACATCGTCACGGCTGATGCCCGCGCTTTGCGCGCGGTCGGTCGCATAATCGGGGCGCAGCACCAGTTCGGGCTCGCGCCAGTCGGTGCGCGGATTGAGAATGTCGGGCGAGGCCTCTTGCAGGGCCGCGATGATCTCGTCGCCGATCTCGCGCAGGACCGCCGGATCGGGGCCGGAGATGCGCGCCTCGATCGGATCGCCGCCGCCGGGGCCGAAGACCAGCCGCCGCGTGCGGAACTCGCCCGCGGGAAGTGCTGCGCGGCCAAACGCTTCGAGGTCCTCCTGCAGCGCCGGGATTTCCTCGATGTTATCGGTGCGGATGATCATGTGGCCATAGCTCGGATTGGCCTTCTCGGCGGCATAGGTGAGCATGAAACGTGTCGCACCCTGACCGGCGTAGCTGGTGTATGAGACCACCTCCTCGCGCTCCGAGAGCCAGTCCTCGACCAGCGCGAGATCCTGCGCTGTCTGGTGGATCGTGCTGCCTTGGGGCAGCTTGTAATGCACGAAGAACAGCGGCGTGTTGGAGTTCGGAAAGAACTGCTGCCGGATCTGGCCGAAGCCCGCGAAGCACACGACGGTGATCGCCACCAGCGCCGGGATCACCAGCCAGCGGGCGGTGATGGCACCGCGCAGCACCGCCGCATAGCCGCGAAACAGCGCGCCGTCATAGGCGCCCGCACCGCCCGCCGTGCCCCGCTTGAACAGGTAATGCCCCAGAAGCGGCGTCACCGTGATCGCCAGCACCCAGCTCAGCAGCAACGAAATGCCGATGACCGCGAAGAGCGAGAACATGAATTCGCCCGTCGCATCCGGCGAGAGGCCAATGCCCGCGAAGGCCATGATGCCGATCACCGTGGCGCCCAGGAGCGGGATCTGCGTCTTGCCGGCCGTCTCGGCCGCCGCCTCGCGCGAGGATTTGCCCCCCTGCATGGAGATCTGCATCCCTTCGGCCACGACGATGGCGTTGTCGACCAGCATGCCCATGGCGATGATCAGCGCGCCGAGCGAAATGCGCTCCATCTCGATCGCGAAAACGGCCATGAAGAACAGCGTGCCGACCACGGTGAGCAGCAAGGTCGCGCCGACCACCACCGCAGCGCGCCAGCCCATGAACAGCGCCAGCACCGCCACCACGATGGCGACCGACATGGCGAGGTTCACCAGAAAGGCGTTCGACGCCTCCTCGACTACGAGATGCTGCTGATAGATCGGCTCCAGAGAAACGCCCGCCGGAATCTCGGCGAAAAGCTCGGCGAGGCGGTCGTCGACGCGGTGGCCGACGGCGACGATGTTCTCGGTGGAGAGCCCCGCCACGCCGAAGGTGAAGGCCTCCGTCCCGTCGTGGCGCAGGATCAGCGAGGGCTGTTCGACCCGGCCGCGATGCACCTGAGCCACGTCGTAGAGGTTGAGCACCTCGCCGCCGACGCCGACCGAGAGGCCGGAGATCTCCGAGACGCTGTCGGAGCCCTCGGGCGCTTCGATCAGCACCCTCTGACCGTTGGACTCGGTCGAGCCCGCGGGCACGACCGAATCCGCCGAGGCCAGCGCGCCGACCACCGCCTGCGCGGGCAGGTTCTGCGCCACCGAAAGCGCAAGCTCCGGCTCGACGAAGATCGCCTCCTGCGGCAGACCGGCGAGATCGACATCCGCCACCCCTTCGACCGCCAGAAGCTCGCGCCGCAGCCAATTGGCGAGGCGGTGGATCTCGGCATCCGAATAGCCCGGCGCGGTGACGGCGTAGTAAAGCCCGAACACGTCGCCGAAGCTGTCGTTGACCACCGGGTCACCGACGCCCGAGGGCAGGCTGCGGGCGGCATCGTTCACCCGTGCGCGCAACTTGGTCCAGATGTCGGGCAGGGCCTCGCCGCCATAGGTCGATTTCACCTCGACCTCGATCAGAGAGTGATTGGGCCGGTTCACCGAGGTGATCCGGTCGATCTCGCCCATCTGCTGGATCGCGGATTCGAGCGGCTCGGAGACCTCTCGCGCGACCTGTTCGGCCGAGGCGCCGGGATAGCTGGTGGAAATCACCGCCTGCTTGATGGTGAAGGCCGGGTCTTCGAGCCGGCCCAGCGTGGCAAAGCCCCACAGGCCGCCGAACAGGCAGCCGAGGATCAGCAGCCATGTCAGGATCGGTTTTTCGATGGAGGCGCGCGCGATGGTCATCTGTCCTGCCCCTTACTGCGGAAAGCCGGTGAAGCGACGCACCGCCGCGCCGTCATCGAGCGTGGCCGCCCCGGCGGCGACGATCTCGGCCCCTGGCGCGAGACCGCCCGTGATCACGAAGCCGCCGTCATCGGCCACCTCGACCTCGACCGGTGTCCGCGTGACATGGCCCAGGTCGTCGGTCCCTTCGTCGGGCGCAAAGCGCATGACCGAGACGCTGCCGTCCGGTGCAGGCACCAACGCCGCGGTCGGCACCGGCAGGCCGGTTGCGGCTTCTGCCAGCCGCGCGGTGACCGTGACCGAGGAGCCGGGCAGCACGTCTGGCGCGGTTTCGGGGTCGAAGGCGAGGGTCAGGCCGAAGCTCTGGCCGACAGCGGTGGCGTCGGAGGTGTATTCGCGGATTTCGAGCGGATAGGTTTCGGCGCGGCCGGGCAGGCGCGCGGTGATCTCGACATCGGTCTCGCGCCCGGCGCGCTGGAACAGGATCTCGGGCACCTCGACCTCGACCCTGAGTTCGGACATGTCGTGCAGCCGCACGATCGGCGTGCCGACCGCAAGGGTGGTGAAATTCGCGACCAGCCGCTCGGCCACCAGCGCCTCGAACGGCGCATGCAGCGTCGCCTTGGAGAGCGCGCGTTCGGCATCGCGCAGCGCCACCTCGGCCAGCTCGGCATTGGTGCGCGCGTCTTCCTGCGCCGCCTCGCTCACGGTGGAGCGGCTGAGCTGCGTCAAGCGGTCGAGATCGCGCCGGGCCTGCGCCTGCCTGAGCTTTGCCTGTTCCAGCGCCAGCTCGAAGGGCTCGGGGTCGAGCCGGGCGACGAGATCGCCCTCGGGCAGGGTCTGGCCCTCGATCACCGGGAACTCGACCAGCTGCCCGCCGACCTGAAAGGCGATGTCGACAGTCTGCCGCGCCGCGACCTGGCCATAGAATTCGCGGGTCAGCGCGGTGTCGGCCGTGCCGAGCACCATCAGCTTGACCGGGCGGGGCGGGGCCTCCTGCGCCGTGAGCGACAGGGGCAGCAGGATGAGCAACAGGGCAATGAAACGGGTCAAAACGGCAATCCCTTTGGCAGGCCATCGGCCCGGATGTGGTGGCGGATACGGGTGAGCAGCGCGGCGAAGCGGTCGAGATCGGCCTCGGGCAGGCCGGTGGCCTCGCGTATGGCGCGATCGGCATGGGCGAGCATGTCCTCGCGCCGCGCGCGGCCCGCCTCGGTCAGATCCAAAAGCCAGACGCGGCGGTCCTCGGGGTCGCGGCGGCGCGCGATCAGCCCGCGCGCCTCCAGCCCGTCGGCCAGCGCGGTGACGGTCGAGGGCAACGCCTGCATCAGCCGCGCCAGATCGCCCATCCGGCGCGGGGCCGACAGCCGCACGAGAAACAGGTGCTCCTGCTTGGACAGCTCCGGCTCAAGGCGTTCGAGCCGCTCGTGCAGCGCCCAGTAGAGCAGCGCCACCCCGAGCAGCATGTCGCCGCCCCCGCCGTCGATCTCGTCGCCTTCGCTCATCCGCCTGCCTCGTCTCCGACTCATGCGCGAAGAGTTACTTCATCGGATGAAAGATTTGAATATTGAAAATACCGCAGGCCGATCTTTCGAAATGCATTAGGGTGCGACGGTGCATGTGGCTGCGGCGGAAGGGCTGCCGTGACCCGATCCGGCTTCGCAAAGCCGATGCGTGGAACGCAGCAGGGGCGACGGGTCCGGCACCCGTCGCCCCTGCTCGCGAGAAAACCGTTCCGCCGTCGCGCCGGTCAGACGGTGGTGCCGAGGCTCCCTTCCAGCGTCGCCAGCTCCTGGCCGCCCGCCATCATGTCCTGCAGCTCCTCGGGCGTGATCTCGCCGCGCTTGGCGGTGCCATAGGTGCGGCCCCGGTTGAGCACGGTGAAGCGGTCGCCCACCGCCATGGCATGGCGCACGTTGTGGGTGATGAAGACCACAGCCACGCCCTGCTTGCGGACCTTGTCGATGGTGGCGAGCACGTTGGCGGTCTGGCGCACGCCCAAGGCCGAGGTCGGCTCGTCGAGGATCAGCACGCGGGCGCCGAAATGCACCGCGCGGGCGATGGCGACGGTCTGGCGCTCTCCGCCCGAGAGCGTGCCGACCGCCTGATCGGGGCCGCGCAGCACGATGCCCATCTTCTCCATCTCGGTCATGGTCGTGCGGTTGGCGAGATCATGGTCGAAGAAGGAGAAGGGCCCGACCTTGCGCACCGGCTCGTTGCCCATGAAGAAGTTGCGGCTCACCGACATCAGCGGGATCATGGCGAGATGCTGGTGCACGGTGGCGATCCCGGCGGCGATGGCGTCGCGCGGATCGGCGAAGTGCATGTCGCGCCCTTCGAACAGGATCTCGCCCTTGGTCGGCTTGTGCACGCCCGAGAGCGTCTTGATGAAGGTCGACTTGCCCGCGCCGTTGTCGCCCAGAAGGCAGTGGCATTCCCCGGCATGGATATCGACCGAGACGCCGGCGAGCGCGATGACCGAGCCGAAATGCTTTTCGATGTTCTTCATCTGGATCAGGGGATCGGACATCTCAGCGCTCTCCGGTAATGATGCGGCGGATATAGGTGTTGAGGATAACGGCGAAGAGCAGGATCACCCCGAGGAACACCCGGAACAGCGAGCTTTCGACGCCCGCGAAGAACAGCCCCTGCTGGACCACGCCGAAGATCAGCGCGCCCAGGGCGGCCCCGATGACCGAACCGTAGCCGCCCGTCAGCAGCGCGCCGCCGATGACCACCGCAATGATCGCCTCGAATTCCTTGAGAAGGCCGCGGTCGGCACCGGCCGAGCCGAACTCCATCACCTGGCAGGCGGCGAAGACGGTGGCGCAGAAGGCGGTGAACATGAACATGGTGATCTTGACCCGGTTGACCGGCACGCCCGAGTTGCGCGCGGCCTCCGCGTCGCCGCCCGCGGCGAAGATCCAGTTGCCGAAGCGGGTGCGCGTCAGCAGCACGTGGCCCACCAAGACGAGGCCGAGCGCCCAGACGATCAGCATCGGGATGCCGTCGACCACGGGCTGGCCCTCACGCGTGCCGCGCTCGAAGGTGGCGATCATTCCGGCCTCGCCCATCCAGGTGAAAAAGCCCTTGCCGATGGTGCCGCCGAAGAGATTGGCGAGCCAGTCGCCCTCGGCCGCCTCGCGGATGCCGCCGATGATGGTCTTGCGCTCGATCGTCTGCGGCAGAAAGATCGTGAAGCCGCGCAGGATGAACAGGAAGGCCAGCGTCACGATGAAGCTCGGCAGCCCGGTGCGCACCACGATGAAACCGTTGAGCGCGCCGATCGAGACGCACAGCGCGAAGGTCACGAGGATCGCGATCCACATCGGCCAGCCCAGCGTCACGCCGAAGATGGCGATCATCATGCCGGCAAAACCGATCATCGAGCCGACGCTGAGGTCGAATTCCCCCGCGATCATCAGCAGGCAGGCACCAACGGCGATGATCATGAACTGCGCCGAGACGACGGACCAGTTCATGATGCCCTGGCTGTTGAACATGCCGCTGTCGAAGGCGAAGAGGCCGAAGAAGATGAACACCGCCACGGTGCCGACGATGCCGCCCAGCTCGGGCCGGATCAGCGCGCGGCGCATCGGTGAAATCTGTTTGACTCGCTCGTCCATCACGAGCTGCGGTGTATCTGCCATGGCCCAGTGACTCCGGGATTGATTGAAGGGCGGGGGCGGCGCGGGGGGAGGGGGCCGCCCCCGGGGAGGCTCAGCGGTATTCGCCGGCGAACTCTTCGACCATCTCCAGCGCGTCGGCGGTCACGAAGCCGGGGCCGGAGTTGATGTTGTTGCCCGGCAGCACGCCGTAGCGGTGGTAGTTGGTCATCACCACGACCGGCAGGTAGGCCTGCAGGAAGGGCTGCTGGTCGATGCCCCACTCGATGACGCCGTCCTTGATGCCCTGAACGATCTCGGCGCCCAGATCGAAGGTGCCGAAGTAGATGTCACCGGCAAGCCCCGTCTCGTCGAGCGCCTGCAGCGTCGGGTTGGCCGAGGTCGGCCCGAGCGCCAGCACCGCGTCGGTGTCGGGGTTGGAGGAGAGATAGGCCTGCACCCGGTTCTTGATCTCCGAGGGGTCCTGGCCGCTGTCGATCATCTGCTCGCCGAGATCGACGCCCAGGCCGTCGGCGAAACCCTGGCAGCGCTCGCTCGAGGCGGGCGAGCTGATGTAGTGGTTCACGCAAAGAAAGCTCGCGACGCCGTCATCCTTGGCGCGCTGGCCTGCGGCAAGGCCTGCGTCGTATTCGGGCTGGCCGACATACATCAGCGCGCCCAGTTCGCGCGCCTGGTCGGGCGAGCCCGAGTTCATGATGATGACGTCGACGCCGCTGTCGACGGCCGAGCGGATCGGGCCCGAGAGCACGTCGTAATCGGCCAGGGTGGTGATGATGCCGTCCGGGCCGCTGGCGGCGGCCTGCTCGATGATCCGCGCCATGTCGGCGAGATCGCCGGTCGGCGGGTTGCGGTATTCGACCTCGACATCCATCTGCTCGCCCGCCAGCGCGATGGCGTTCTTGACCGTGTTCCACCAGCTGTCGCTGTCGGGGGCATGGCTGACGAGGATGTATTTCTCGCCCTCGGCCTGGGCGGCGCTGGCGGCGATCAGCGGCGTGGCGGCGACGGTCGCGGCCAGCACCAGCTTGTGCATCGGTATCATCGGATTCTCTCTCCCTGTTGCACTCGGTATCGTCTTGGAAGAGCGGTCCTCCACCGGCCCTTCGAGTCAAAGTTAGAGCATATTCGCGCGAATAATGCAACCGGTTGCAATATGCCGTGCTGGAACTCATTCTGGTCCCGGTCGTATCATGGGGCAGGACATGAAATCGCAAGGCGGGAGGCGGGGTGGAATGGCGGTGACACTCAAGGACGTGGCCGAGCTGGCGGGGGTGTCGCGCTCGGCGGTGTCACGCAGCTTCACCGAGGGCGCCTCGGTTTCGGCGCGCACGCGCGCCAAGGTCGAGAAGGCGGCGCGCGAGCTGGGCTACAGCCCCAACGCGCTGGCCTCCTCGCTCACCACCGGGCGGACCAAGCTGATCGGGCTGGTCTCGAACAACTTCCACAACCCCGTTTTCCTGGAGGTTTTCGATCTCTTCACCCGCGGCCTGCAGGAGCGGGGGCTGCGCCCGCTTCTGGTCAATCTCTCCGACGAGATCGCACCCGAACATTCGGTGCGGATGCTGCGGCAATATTCGGTCGACGGCGCGATCGTCGCCTCATCGACCCTGCCCCCCGACTTCGCCCCCTCCTTTCACGATGCGGGCATTCCGGTGGTCAACGTCTTCGGGCGCTATGCCTCCGATCCGCGCGTGCACACGGTCGGCATCGACAACGTCGCCTGCGGGCGGCTCGCGGTGCGAAGCTTCGCCGCGCGCGGCTACCGGCGCATCGCCTTCATGGGCGGGCCGGAGAGCGCGACCTCGACCCAGGATCGCCACGCGGGTTTCATGGCCGAGCTCGCGGTGCATCCGGGCCTCGAGGCCAGCACCTCCTTCGCCAAAGCCTATTCCTTCGATGCCGGGCGGCGCGAGATGCAACGGCTGCTTCAGCAGACCCCGGCGGAGGCCTATTTCTGCGGCGATGACGTGCTGTCGATCGGCGCGCTCTCCGCGCTGCGCGATCACGGGGTGTCTGTGCCCGAAGAGGTCGGCCTTCTGGGCCTCAACGACATGGAGATGGCGGGCTGGGCGGGGATCGACCTGACGACGATTCACCAGCCGATCCGGCAGATCGTCACCTCGTCGATCGATCTGATGATGGCGATGCTGGGCGAGCCGGACCGCTATCCCGAGGCGCGGGTGTTTCCCTGCCGGATCATCGAGCGCGGCACGCTGCGCCCCCTGCCCGAGGCGGGCTGAGGGACGCAGACCCTTTCAGTGCGACCGCTTGCGCCCGGCTTGCTCGGCCAGTGCCCGCCTCAGCCGCGGCAGGTCCCAGTCCTCGGCCAGCGCCTGGCGCAGCACGTCCTGCTGGCTCGGCGGCGCCATGCCCGACAGCGGGGAGTCGATGTCGAGGTTGGCCGGGAAGGGATAGCCCTCGGCCGTGGCCGCCACCACGTTGTCGACCTCGCGCGCGCTCAGCCGTCCCGCCGCGCGCAATGCCTTCAGATCCTCGTAGACCGCGCATGAGATGCGGCCCCGGTCGACGATCTCGATCGAACGCCCATAGGCCGAGCCCACCTGCATGAGATTGGCGAAACGCTGGATGTTGCTGGTCCTGTTGTCGCCCGCGGCGTGGAAGGTCGCGGGGTTGAAGAACAGCATGTCGCCCTTCTCCAGCGGCAGCTGCACGTGTTGCTCCTCGAAGATCGCGCGAAACTGCGGCTGCAGCACCGCGATATAGCCGGGCAGATAGCTTTGCGAATAGGGCAGCAGCTTGGTCGGCCCGCTCTCGATCGGCATGTCGCTATGCGCCACCGCGCCTTGCAGCGTCAACGCGGCCGAGAGCGCGTGTTGCGACGCCGGATAGCCCCTTAGCGTTTCGACGTCCTGAAACCCCATGTGGTAATCGCGGTGCACGGTCTGCGCCTTGCCGCCGGGGCGGACGACATTGGCCTGAAAGGTGATCTGGTAACCCGAGCCCAGCCAGCTTTCGCTGACCGCGCGGGTCAGCTCGTTGGCATTGTAGCGCGCGTAGAGCGCAGGCGCCTGCAGGCACAGCTTTTCATGGGCGTTCCAGACCCGGCTGTTGGCACCCGCGGTCGCGAAATGGTCGCCCTTGCCGGTGGGGTTGGCCGCCTCGGCGCGGATGATCTCCTCCAGCTGTTCGGTGACCGCATCCAGCAGGGCGGGATCCTCATAGCCCCTGCGGATGGCGATGATGCCGGGGCCCGACAGGAAGGCGCGGTTCCATTCCGCCATTACCGGCCGCGCCGTGGCGGGATCGGTCATGGCCCGACGCAGAACGTCGCCGTCATAGATGGGAATGTTCTTCGCGATCTCCGCCGCATGCGGATACGCCGCGGCCTGCGTCTGCCGGGCAATGTGGCGTTTGAAGTCCTCGGGATCGCAGTCCCTCTCGTCCAGCCATACCCTGGCCTCGCCTTGCCGATCGAGCATCGTGTCTCCTCCCATGGTCGCGTGTTGCACTGCCGGCTCCGGAGGCCGGACCCGAACCGGGCGGCCAGCGCGACGCTTCATCCGCGTCGGGGCTCCGGCGGACCCAGACGCATCGCGTCGCATCGGGCGGGGCGGTGTGGTGCCCGCCCCGCCCGGCCGCTCAGCGGAACATCGGCGGGCGCGCGTCGACCCAGGCGCCGTTGTCGCGCGCCGAGGCCACGGCCTGATGCACCGCCGCCATCGAGCGGACACCGGCCTCGGCATCGGGCAGCCCGTCGCGCGCCTCGCCCGAGATCGCATCCGCGAGATCGCAATAGATGTTGGCCACGGCCAGCGGAAAGCCCTCGGGATGGGCGATCGACACCCGGCTCAGGCGCTGTGCCTCGGCATGCAGCCCCGCCTCGCCCTTTTCAATGATCTGCGTGCGCCCGCCCACGGGCGTGTAGAGCAGCTGGTTGGGCTGTTCGGACATCCAGCGCAGACCGCCGGTCTCCCCGAAGATCTGGATATCGAAGCCGTGCTGCCGCCCGATCGCCACCGACGAGGTCCACAGCCGCCCGACCGTCCCGCCCGCGAGGCGGAAGTTGACCATCGCGTCATCCTCGAGCTCGCGGCTGGGAATGGTCGAGGCGAAATCGGCAGAAAGCCTTTCGACCTCGTCGTCGCAGACGAAGCTCGCCATGTGCAGCGCATGGATGCCGCAATCGGCGAACTGCCCCGAGACTCCCGCCATCTTCGGATCATAACGCCAGCGCACGCGCGGATTGTCGGCATCGCCCGCATCGCCGTGGTGGCCATGGCTGAAGTTGGTGACGACGAGCCGCACCCGGCCCAGCTCGCCCGCGCGCACCATGGCGCGCGCCTGCCGGACCATCGGATAGGCCGAGTAGCAGTAGTTGACGGCGCAGATCCGGCCTGCCTTACGGGCCACGCGCACGATCTCCTCGCCCTCTTCCACGGTGAGCGTCATCGGCTTTTCGCACAGGACATTGAAGCCCGCTTCGAGAAAGGCCTTGGTGATCTCGAAATGCGTGGCGTTGGGCGTGGCCACGGTGACAAGGTCGATCCGGTCGTCACGACCCTTTTCGCCCGCCAGCATCTCGGTCCAGTCACCGTAGGCGCGGTCCTCGGCGATGCCGAGCCGCTGCGCATAGGCGCGGCCCTCCTCGGGCCGGTGATCCAGCGCGCCGGCGGCAAGGGCAAAGCGCCCGTCGGCCAAGGCGCCCAGCCGGTGCGCGGGCCCGATCTGGCTGCCTTCGCCGCCGCCGATCATGCCCCAGTTCAGTTTCGTCATCTCCGTGCCCCTCAGTTGAAGCCGATGGATTCGAGGTATTCGCGGTTCTTGCGCGCATCCCCCAGCGTGTCGGGGTCGAGTGTCGGGTCGCAATCCTGCTCGACCGTGCACCAGCCTTGGAAGTCATTGTCCAGAAGCACCTGCCGCACGGCTTCGAAATCGACGTCGCCCTCGCCCAGATTGCAAAAGATCCCCTGTCCGCAGGCATCGTAGAAGCCGGTCCGGCTCTCGATCACCCGCGCTTTGACCGATGGGTCTATGTCCTTGAAGTGCATGTAGGAAATTCGGTCGATATGCTTTTTCATGAAGGCCACCGGATCGAAACCCGCATAGGAGTGATGCCCGGTGTCGAAGCAGATCTTGAGGATCTTCTCGTCCACCTCCTCCAGCAGCCGCTCCAGCTCAGGCTCGAAATCCATGAAGCCCGCGGCATGGGCGTGAATGCCCACGGTCAGCCCGTATTCCTCGGCGCCGATGCGCGCGGATTCGGCGATCCGGTCGCGATAGGCGGCCCATTCGGCGCGGTCCATCTGCTCGGCCTCATCTGCGCGCCCGGCAGTCGGCGCGCGGCGCGGCGAGATCGAATCGATCAGCACCAGGTGCTGCGCGCCATGCGCCTTCAGCGCCTTCGCCGTGCGGTGGGTGGCGTCGAGCACGTCCTCCCAGGCGTCGGGGTCGTGATAGGGGCGAAACACCACCCCGCCGATAAGCTCCAACCCGTGCCGCTCCAGCCCGTCGCGCAGGAGTGCCGGATCCTCGGGCATGAAGCCCACCGGGCCAAGCTCGATCCCCTTGTAGCCCGCCGCCGCGCATTCCTCGAGCACGTGCTGCCACGTCGGATTGCGCGGATCGGCGGCGAACTCCACGCCCCATGAGCACGGGGCGTTGCCAATTCTGATGGTCATGTCTCGATGTCTCCCGTTCTCAGTAATCTGCGAGGTCTTTCCAGGCCTCGTCTCGTGCCGAGGCCAGCGTTGCGGCGATCACCCGGTTGACCTCGTGCCCGTCGCGGAACGTCGGCCAGAGCGGCGCGCCGCTCGCGATCGCGGTCAGGAAATCCTTGGCCTCGATGATGATCTGGTCCTGATAGCCGGTGCCATGCCCGGGCCCCTGGCAGAAGGGGGCATAATCAGGATGCGCCGGGCCAGTCAGGATCTTGGTGAAACCGCGCGTCGCCTCCGGCCCCTCCATCCGGTAGAGCCAGAGCGCGTTCTGATCCTCCTGATCGAAGCGGATCGCGCCCTTGGTGCCGGTGATCTCGTAGGCGTAGCCCATCTTGCGCCCCGTCGCGACGCGGCTGAAATACATCTGCCCCATGGCGCCATTGCCAAAGCGGCACATGAGCTGCGCGTGGTCGTCATTGCTGACCTCGCCGCCGGGGCGGCTGCGATGCACCGTCTCATGGGTGCCCATGACGCGCGAGATCGGCCCCATCAGCGCCAGAGCGGCATTGATCATGTGCGGCGCGAGATCGCCCATCGTGCCATTGGCCATGCCGGTGGTGCGCCACGTAGCCGGGGCGGCGGGATCGGCATAGAAATCTTCCGTATGCTCGCCGCGAAACCAGGTGATCTTGCCGATCGCGCCTTCGGCGATCAGCTGGCGGGCGAACTGGCTCGCAGGCGTGCGGATGTAGTTGAAGCCGACCATGTTGACCACGCCCGCGGCCTCTGCGGCGGCCACCATCGCGGCGCTGTCCTTAATCGAGGCGCCCAAGGGTTTTTCGCAGAACACCGGCTTGCCGAGCGCGAAAGCGGCCTCGGCGATCTCGCGGTGGGTTTCCTGTGGCGTGGCGATCACCACGGCTTCGACCTTCGGATCCTCGACGAGGGCGCGCCAGTCATCGGTGCCGCGCTCGAATCCGTAGGCGGCGCGGTAGCGCTCGGCGCTCTCGGCGCTCGTCGCGCAGACCATCTCGAGCCGGGGCTTGAGCGCGGTGTCGAAGATCGCGCCGACTGACGACATGGCCACCGCATGCGCCTTGCCCATGTAGCCGCCGCCCAGAATGCCGATCCCGATCCGTGCCATCATCACCCTCCCCATGTCTTTTTGGTTTTGCAACCGGTTGCAAAAGATGTATCGTAGGTCTAGATATCCCGCAAGCATGATTTCGGCAGGGATCGGAAATACAGGGGCCGGAATTTCCCAGGGAGGGTTCGCAGAAATGACTTCGATACAAGGCACTATCCGCCTGACCACGGCACAGGCCATCATCCGCTGGCTGGCCAGCCAGTATATCGAGATCGATGGGGAGGAGCTGCGCGTCTGCGGTGGTGGATTCGGCATTTTCGGCCATGGCAACGTCACCTGCCTCGGCGAGGCGCTGCACGGCATGCAGGACGAGCTGCCGCTTTATCGCGGGCAGAACGAGCAGGGCATGGGCTTTGCCGCCGCCGGTTACGCCAAGCAGTGGCTGCGTCAGCGCTTCATGTTCTGCACCGCCAGCGCCGGCCCCGGCACGATGAACCTGCTCACCGCCGCGGGCCTCGCCCATGCCAACCGGCTGCCGATGCTGATGCTGTGCGGCGACGGCTTTCTCACCCGGCTGCCCGACCCGGTGCTGCAGCAGATGGAGAATTACGGCGATCCGACCTTCGGCGTGAACGACGCCTTCAAGCCGGTGGTGCGCTACTGGGACCGGATCACCCATCCCGCGCAGGTGATCCAGTCGCTGCCCGCCGCCCTCGCCACGCTGCTCGATCCGGCCGATTGCGGCCCGGCCTTCATCGGCTTGCCGCAGGATGTGCAGGGCTGGGCCTGGGACTTCCCCGAGGAGCTGTTCGCGAAGAAGGTCCACCGCATCCGCCGCATCGCCCCGGACGAGGCCGAGGTCGTGGATGCGCGCGAGGCCCTGCGCGCCGCGAAACGCCCGATGATCATCGCGGGTGGCGGCGTGCAGTATTCCCGTGCCGCCCAAGACCTCGCCGCCTTCGCCGAGGCGCATCGCATCCCGGTGGTCGAAACCATCGCGGGCCGGGCGAACCTTCTGGCGGACCACCCGCTCAACATCGGGCCCATCGGCGTCACCGGCTCGGACAGCGCCAATGCCATCGCGGCTGAAGCTGACCTGATCCTTGCCGTCGGCACGCGGCTTCAGGATTTCACCACCGGCTCCTGGACCGCCTTCGACGAGCGCGCGCAGATCGTGGCGATCAATGCCGCGCGGCACGACGCGGGCAAGCACCGCGCGCTGCCGATCGTGGGCGATGCCAAGCGGTCGCTGCAGGCGCTGGGGCAGGGGCTCGACTACGCCGCCCCCGCCGAATGGGTGGAAAAGGCGCAGGCCGAGCGGCGCGGCTGGGACGAGTACGTCGCCCAGAACGTCAAGCCGGGCAACCGCCCCAACTCCTACGCGCAGGCGATCGGCGTGGTGAACGATCTGTGTCACAAGCGCGACCGGATCGTCGCCGCGGCGGGCGGGCTTCCGGCGGAGGTCACGGCCAACTGGCGCACGCTGGGGATCGGCACGGTCGACGTCGAGTTCGGCTTTTCCTGCATGGGCTACGAGATCTCGGGCGCCTGGGGCGCGCGGATCGCCCAAGAACAGCGCGAGCCCGAGCGTGATACCATCGTCTTCATCGGCGACGGCTCCTACATGATGATGAACAGCGATCTCTACTCCTCTGTTCTCAGTCGTAAAAAGCTGATCGTGCTGGTGCTCGACAACGGTGGCTTCGCCGTCATCAACAAGCTGCAGAACAACACCGGCAACGAGAGCTTCAACAACCTGCTCGCCGATTGCCCGACCATTCCCGAGCCTTTCGCCGTCGATTTCGAAGCGCATGCAAGGTCGCAGGGCGCCGAGGCGGTGACGGTCGAGACCCCGGCCGAGCTGGGCGAAGCGTTCCGCCGCGCGCAAGAGAGCGATCGCAGCCAAGTCATCGTCATGAAGGTCGACCCCTACGAGGGCTGGACCACCGAAGGCCACGCCTGGTGGGAGGTCGGCACGCCGGAAGTCACGACGAGCGATAGGGTCCGCGAAGGCCACGAGAACCAGGAACGCGGCCGCGCGCGCCAAAGGCGGGGGGTGTGATGCTTGAGAGATTGAAGGGACGCCGCTTTCTGGTGATCGGCCGGGTCGGCATGGATCTTACGCCGACGCCGCCCGGCACCCGCACCCGCGCGGCGCGCGAGATGATGGTCTCGATGGGCGGCAGCTCGGCCAATATCGCCGCCGGTCTCGTGAAGCTCGGCTGCAGCGCCTCTCTGGTGACCTGCGTGTCGGACGACGCGGTGGGCTGGTATTGCGAGGACCAGCTCGACGCCTACGGTATCGACCGCCGCCATGTGCGCCGGGTGCAGGGCGAGGAGCGCACCTCGCTCGCCCTCGTCGAGGCGCGCGTCGAAGAGCACCAGAGCGTCATCTACCGCAACAACGCCGCCGATTTCCGCATGGACGTCGCGGATGTCGAGGCGGTGGATTACGCCGGTTTCGACGCGGTGATCACCGCCGGCACGGTGTTCGCCGCCGAGCCCTCGCGCGCGGCGGCCTTCCGCGCCTTCGAACTGGCGCGCGAGGCCGGGCTGCCGGTGATCTTCGACGTGGATTACCGCCCCTACAGCTGGCCCTCGCCGCAGGTCGCCTCTGAGGTGCTGAGCCGCGCAGGCGACATGTCGGACGTGATCGTCGGCAATGACGAGGAGTTCGGCTTCATGGCGGGCGGGATCGACAATGGCTTTGCCCATGCCCGCGTGCTCTCAAAGGCCGCCGAGCTCGTGGTCTACAAGATGGGCCACAAGGGCGCGGTGACCTTCGCGGGCGGCGAGGAGCTGCGCACCGGCATCTACGAAGTGGACGCGCTCAAACCCACCGGTGCGGGCGACAGCTTCATGGCCGGTCTGATCGCGGGCTTCGCCGAGGGGCGCCCCTTGCGCGAGGCGGTGCTGCGCGGCTCGGCCTGCGCCTCCATCGTCGTGGCCAAGCCCGGCTGCGCCCCCGCCATGCCCGATCCGGCCGAACTCAAGGCCTTTCTCGACACCCATTCCGGCCCAACGCAAGGCTGAAAGGATATTCCATGCACATCGCACCCCATGACAACCGCAACCAGCCCATCGTCGATGCCGAGCACGACCTGGTGCCGCTCAACTACTTCAACATCGTCAAGCTGAAGCAGGGCGAAAGCTTCGACTATGCCGTGCCGGGATACGAGACCTGCATCGTGCCCGCGACCGGCACCGTCGATGTCGATGTCGACGGCATGGGCTTCGAGAAGCTCGGTCGCCGCGGCGTCGATGTCTGGGACGGCGAGCCCGAGGGGGTCTATGTCCCCGTCGGCGCGCAGGCCCGCATCACCTGCCGCAGCGAAGCCACGGAGGTCTTCATCGCGGGCGCGAAATACGACCGCGTGCTCGAGCCCTTCGACGTGCGCGAGGCCGAGCTCGACATGGTGCAATACGGCTCGGACGACACCAAGACGCATCGCAAGATCAAGCACATCCTCGGTGCCAAGCAGCATGACAAGGTGGGCCGCCTGCTGGTGAGCGAGCTTTACACCGTGGGGCAGGGCGGATGGTCCGGCTTTCCCAGCCACAAGCACGACACCGACCGGCGCGGCGACGACGGTGAGATGATCGAGACCCGCCACGACGAGACCTACAACTTCCGCTTCCGCCCGGATTACGGCTCGGGGCTGCAGATGCTCCAGCGCGAGGACAACGAGCCGGGCGACGCCTATCACATCGTGAACGGCTCCACGATCCTGATCGACAAGGGCTATCACCCCTGCGCCGTGCTGCCGGGCTACGAGATGTACTATTTCACCATCCTCGGCGGTCTGAGCCAGCGCAGCCTCAAGCAATATTTCCAGCCGACCCATGCCGAGCAGCTGCACACGATCCCGGGGATCATGGACATGGTGGCGAAGTTCAAATGACGCTCGCCACGCTTTCCGACGTCCTGCAGCCTGCGCTGAGGGAGGGTCACGCCGTGGCCGGCCTCGTCACGCTGGGCTGGGAGGACATGCGCGCCTATGTCGCCGCCGCAGAGGCCGAGGGTGTGCCGGTGATCCTTCAGGCCGGGCCGTCCTGCCGCAAGCACACGCCGCTGCCCGTGCTGGGCGCGATGTTCCGGCATTTGGCCGAGGCGGCGTCCGTCCCGGTGGTGGCGCATCTCGACCATGGCTACACCGAGGCCGAATGCCGCGAGGCGATCGAAGCGGGCTTCACCTCGGTGATGTTCGACGGCTCGCGCCTGCCGCTCGAGGACAACATCGCGCAGACCGCCGCCATCGCGCGCATGGCGCATGAGGCGGGCGTCTCCTGCGAAGGCGAGATCGGCTTCGTCGGCTATGCGGGCGGCGAGGGCTCGGCCGGGACGGACCCCGAGGAGGCCGCGCGTTTCGCGCGCGAAACATCCGTCGATGCCATGGCGATCTCGGTCGGCAACACGCATCTGCAGCAGGGGCGCGAGGGCGGGCTCGACGAGGCCCGCATCCGCGAGATCGAGGCGCTGTGCGAGGTGCCCTTGGTGATCCACGGCGGCTCGGGCGTGCCATCCGCGCAGCGCCGGGCGCTGGCGCGCGGTTCGCGCATCGCCAAGTTCAACATCGGCACCGAGCTGCGCATGGTGTTCGGGCGCGAGCTGCGCGAGGCTCTTGCGCGCGATACCGAGAGATTCGACAGGGTGGCGATCCTGTCGCAGTTGCACGACCCGCTCGTCGCCGCCACGCGCGGCGTGCTGCGTGATTTCAAGGGAGCATGAGATGCTGAACATCGGGATTTTGGGCTGCGGCCGCATCGGCCGGGTCCATGCCGCCTCGCTGGCCGCGATGGAGGACGCGCGCGTCGCCGCCGTGGCCGATGCCGTGCCCGAGGCGGCGCAGGCCTTGGCCGAAGCCTGCGGCGCGCGGGCGATGAGCGCCGAGGCGCTGATTGAGGATGCGGGCGTCGATGCGGTGGTGATCGGCACGCCGACCCATACGCATTACGACCTGATCCACGCGGCCGCCCGCGCCGGAAAGGCGATCCTGTGCGAAAAGCCGGTCGATCTTTCGGCCGAGCGCATCCGCGCCTGCATGGCGGCGGTCGAAGCGGCGGGCGTGCCCTTCATGACCGCCTTCAACCGCCGCTTCGATCCGAACTTCGCCGCCATCGGCGCGCGCATCGCGGCGGATGAGATCGGTGCGGTGGAGATGGTGACGATCCTGTCGCGCGATCCCAGCCTGCCGCCGCCTTCCTATATCGAAGGGTCGGGCGGCATCTTTCGGGACATGATGATCCACGATCTCGACATGGCGCGGTTCCTTTTGGGCGAAGAGCCGGTGACGGTCTATGCCGTCGGCGCGGCGCTGGTCGATCCCGAGATCGGCGCGATGGGCGATGCCGACACGGCGGCGGTGACGCTGACCACCGTCTCGGGCCGGATCTGCCAGATCTCCAACTCGCGTCGCGCGAGCTATGGCTACGACCAGCGGATCGAGGTGCACGGCGCAAAGGCGATGCTGCGCGCCGACAACATGCTGCGCGACACGGTCGAGATGGCCGGGCCGCAGGGCTTCACCCGCGCGCCCGCGCAGGACTTTTTCCTCGAACGCTACGCCGCCGCCTATGCTGCCGAGATGCGGCACTTCGTGGACTGTGTGGCGCAGGGGCGCAAGATCGCCCCGAGCCTCGCCGATGGCCTGCGCGCGCAGCTTCTGGCCGATGCGGCCGATCTGTCCTGGCGCGAGGGGCGCGTCGTGCGGCTCGACTGACCGGGCCGCACCCGCTCGCCTTCTTCGGGCGTCTAGGCGCCCGAAGCCCGGCTTGCATCCTTGCGCACCATCGACAGGATCTTCGAGGCCGCCTCGGGGATGTTCGTCCCCGGCCCGAAGATCGCCGCGACCCCGGCCTCCTTGAGCATCGCGTGGTCCTGATCGGGGATGACCCCGCCGCAGACCACGAGGATTTCGCCCGCGCCTTGTTCGCGCAACGCGGCCACCAGCTTGGGCGCCAGCGTGCGGTGCCCCGCCGCCTGGCTGGAGATGCCGACCACGTGCACGTCGTTGTCGAGCGCGTCCTGCGCCGCCTCCTCGGGCGTCTGGAACAGCGGCCCCATGTCGACGTCGAAGCCCAGATCGGCGAATGCGGTGGCGATGACCTTGGCACCGCGGTCGTGCCCGTCCTGCCCCATCTTGACCACCAGCATGCGCGGGCGGCGGCCCTCGGCCTCGGCAAAGGCGTCGATCTCGGCGCGGATCTTCTCGAAGCCCGCGTCGCCCTCATAGGCCTTGCCGTAGACGCCCGCGAGCGTCTTGACCTCGGCCCGGTGCCGCCCGAAGACCTTTTCCATCGCCATGCTGATCTCTCCCACAGTGGCACGGGCGCGGGCGGCGGCGACCGCCGCTTCGAGCAGGTTGCCGTCTTCGCGCGCCGCCGCTTCCAGCGCGGCCAGCGCCGCGTCGCAGGCCGGCTGATCCCGCTCGGCCCGGATCCTCTCCAGCCGCGCCACCTGACCTTCGCGCACCTTGACGTTGTCGATGTCGAGGATGTCGATCGGGTCCTCGCGCTCCTTGCGGTATTTGTTGACCCCGACGATCACCTGCTCGCCCCGGTCGATCAGCGCCTGCCGCTTGGCCGCCGTCTCCTCGATCCGAAGTTTGGGCATGCCGGACGCCACCGCCTTGGTCATGCCGCCCAGACCCTCGACCTCCTCGATCAGCGCCCAGGCCTTCTCCGCCAGCTCATTGGTCAGGCTTTCGACATAGTAGGAGCCCGCCAGCGGATCGACGACATCGGTGATGCCGGTCTCTTCTTGCAGGATCAGCTGGGTGTTGCGGGCGATGCGGGCCGAGAAATCGGTGGGGAGGGCGATCGCCTCGTCGAGCGCGTTGGTATGCAGCGACTGGGTGCCGCCGAGGACCGCCGACAGCGCCTCATAGGCGGTGCGCACCACGTTGTTGTAGGGGTCCTGCGCCTGCAGGCTGACGCCCGAGGTCTGGCAATGGGTGCGCAGCATCAGGGACTTGGGGTCCTTGGGTTCGAACTCCTCCATGATCCGGTGCCACAGGAGGCGCGCAGCGCGCAGCTTCGCCGCCTCCATGAAGAAGTTCATGCCGATCGCGAAGAAGAAGCTCAGCCGCCCGGCGAAGCGGTCCACATCCATGCCGCGGGCGATGGCGGCGCGCACGTATTCGCGCCCGTCGGCCAGGGTGAAGGCCAACTCCTGCACGAGATCGGCCCCCGCCTCCTGCATGTGATAGCCCGAGATCGAGACCGAGTTGAACTTCGGCATGTGGTCGGCGGTGTATTCGATGATGTCGGCCACGATCCGCATCGAGGGCTCGGGCGGATAGACGTAAGTATTGCGGACCATGAACTCCTTGAGGATGTCGTTCTGGATCGTGCCCGAGAGCTTCTCCACCGGGACGCCCTGCTCCTCGCCCGCGACGATGAAGCTGGCGAGGATCGGGATCACCGCGCCGTTCATCGTCATGGAGACCGACACCTCGCCGAGCGGGATGCCGTCGAACAGGATCTTCATGTCCTCGACGCTGTCGATCGCCACGCCCGCCTTGCCGACATCGCCCTCGACGCGGGGATGGTCGCTGTCATAGCCGCGATGGGTGGCCAGATCGAAGGCCACCGAGACGCCCTGCTGCCCGCCCGCGAGCGCCCGGCGGTAGAAGGCGTTCGATTCCTCGGCCGTGGAGAAGCCCGCGTATTGCCGGATCGTCCAGGGGCGGCCCGCATACATGGTCGAGCGGACGCCGCGCGCATAGGGCGCCTCGCCGGGCATGGCGTCCAGGTGCGAAAGCCCTTCGAGATCGCCCGGGTCGTAGACCGGCTTCAGCTCGATGCCCTCCAGCGTGTCGCGCCTCAGCCCCTCGGGGTCGCGCCCCTTGAGCTCCTTTTGCGCGCGCGCGGCCCATGCGGCGCGGCGGTCGCTGGTCTCGGTCATGTCATGGCCCTCCCAGGCTCATTCGAATTCCATGATGGTCTGATCGACCGATAGGCTGTCGCCCGCCGCCGCGTGCAGCTTGGCCACCTTGAGCTTGCGCTCGGCCCGCAGCACGTTCTCCATCTTCATCGCCTCGACGGTGCAGAGCGGCTGGCCCTCCTCGACCTCCTGCCCCTCGGTGACATCCACATGCACCACCACCCCCGGCATCGGACACAAGAGCAGCTTCGACGTATCGGCGGCCTGTTTTTCCGGCATCAGCGCCGCCAGCTCGGCCTGTCGCGGCGTGTGCACGGCGACGTCGAGCTCGGCACCGCGATGGCGGATGCGGAAGCCCGCGATGCGCGGCTCGACCTTGAGTACCATCGCGCTGCCATCGACCGTGAGCCGCGCCAGCCGCATGCCGGGCGTCCAGTCGCCCCCGATGCGCATCACGGTGCCGTCTTCGAAGCGCACATCGGTCGCGCCCGTCCCGGCCTCCAGCGTCACCGCGTGGCTCTCACCCGCGATCCGCACGACGAAGGCTTCGCCCACGCGGCGCTCATGATTGTCGATCCGGCCCGAGATGCGGGCGCGGCGGATCTCCTCGATCCGCTGCAGCGTGGCGCAGGCGGCGGCGATCCGGCGCAGCGTGTCGCCCGGCAGTGCCACCCCGCCAAAGCCCTCGGGCCATTCCTCGGCGATGAAGCCGGTGTGGATCTCGCCCGAGCGGAATTTCGGATGCGCCATGACCGCCGAGAGGAACGGCAGGTTGTGGCCGATCCCGTCGAGCTCGAAGCCGTCGAGCGCGCGCTCCATCGCGTCGATGGCCCGGGCACGGTCGGGCGCCCATGTGCAGAGCTTGGCGATCATCGGGTCGTAATGCATCGAGATCTCGCCGCCCTCGGCGACGCCGGTATCGTTGCGCACGACCTCCGTTTGAGAGGCGAACTCCTGCGGCGGGCGGTAGCGGGTCAGACGCCCGATCGAGGGCAGGAAACCGCGATAGGGGTCCTCGGCATAGAGCCGGCTCTCGATCGCCCAGCCATTGAGCTCAATGTCGTCCTGCACGAAGGGCAGCGGGTCGCCCGCGGCCACGCGGATCATCTGCTCGACGAGGTCGATGCCGGTGATCAGCTCGGTCACCGGATGCTCGACCTGCAGCCGGGTGTTCATCTCCAGAAAGTAGAAATTGCGATCGGCATCGACGATGAACTCGACCGTGCCCGCGCTCTCGTAACCCACCGCCTTGGCGAGCGCGCAGGCCTGCGCGCCCATGGCGGCGCGGGTCTGCGCGTCGAGGAAGGGCGAGGGCGCCTCTTCGACGACCTTCTGGTTGCGGCGCTGGATCGAGCATTCGCGCTCGCCCAGATGGATGCAGTTGCCGTGCTTGTCGGCCAGCACCTGGATCTCGATATGGCGCGGGCCCACGACGAACTTCTCGATGAAGATGCGGTCGTCGCCGAAGGACGACGCCGCCTCGCGCTTGGAGGCCTCGAAGCCCTCTCGCGCCTGATCGTCGTCATGGGCGATGCGCATGCCCTTGCCGCCACCGCCGGCGCTGGCCTTGATCATCACCGGATAGCCGATCTGGCGCGCAATCTTCACCGCGTCCTCGGCATCTTCGATCAGCCCCATATGGCCCGGCACGGTGGAGACGCCCGCCTCCGCGGCGATCTTCTTTGAGGCGATCTTGTCGCCCATCTTGTCGATCGCCCCTGCCGGGGGACCGACGAAGACCACGCCTCGCTCGGCCAGCGCGCGGGCGAACTTCGGGTTCTCGGAGAGAAAGCCATAGCCGGGATGCACCGCCTCGGCGCCGGTCTCCTCTATCGCGCGCAGCACGCGCTCCATGTCGATATAGGACTGCGCCGCCGGCGCGGGCCCGATCTCCACGGCGCGGTCGGCCATGGCGACATGCACCGCGTCGCGGTCGGCCTCGGAATGCACCGCGATCGTCTCGATCCCCATCGCGCGGGCTGAGCGGATCACCCGGCAGGCGATCTCGCCGCGGTTGGCGACGAGCAGGCTGCGGAACGGGGGGCGCGCCTCAGAGCGGGATGTTGTCATGCTTCCTCCACGGGTTCTCGAGGCGCTTGTTGCGCAGGGCGGCAAAGGCGCGAGCGGCGCGGCGGCGGGTGGCGCGCGGCATGATGACTTCGTCGATGAAGCCGCGCTCGGCCGCGACGAAGGGGTTGGCGAAGCGGTCCTCGTAATCCTTGGTGCGCGCCGCGATCTTGTCCGGGTCGCCGAGCTCGGAGCGATAGAGGATCTCCGCTGCACCCTTGGCCCCCATCACCGCGATCTGCGCGGTGGGCCAGGCATAGTTCACATCGCCGCGCAGATGCTTGGAGGCCATGACGTCATAGGCGCCGCCGTAAGCCTTGCGGGTGATGACGGTGACCTTGGGCACTGTGGCCTCGCCGTAGGCGAAGAGGAGCTTCGCGCCGTGCTTGATGACACCGCCCAGCTCCTGCCCCGTTCCGGGCAGGAAGCCCGGCACGTCGACCAAGGTCAGGATCGGGATCTCGAAGGCGTCGCAGAAGCGCACGAAGCGCGCGGCCTTGCGGCTGCTGTCGATATCGAGACAGCCCGCCAGCACCATCGGCTGGTTGGCGACCACGCCGACGGTCTGGCCTTCGAGCCGGATGAAGCCGGTCAGGATGTTCTTGGCGAACTCGGCCTGCATCTCGAGGAAATCGCCCTCATCGGCGATCTTGGTGACCAGCTCGTGCATGTCGTAGGGCTGGTTGGGATTGGCGGGGATCAGGCTGTCGAGGCTCGGCTCTTCGCGCGCGGGGTCGTCGAAGAAGGGGCGCTTGGGTGCCTTCTCGCGGTTGTTGAGCGGCAGGAAATCGATGAGCCGCCGCGCCTCCAGAAGCGCCTCGACGTCGTTCTCGAAGGCCGCGTCGGCGACGCTCGACTTGCGCGCATGGGTGAGCGCGCCGCCCAGCTCCTCAGCGGTGACCACCTCACCGGTCACCGTCTTCACCACGTCGGGGCCGGTGACGAACATATAAGAGCTGTCCTTCACCATGTAGATGAAGTCGGTCATGGCGGGGGAATAGACGGCGCCGCCCGCGCAGGGGCCCATGATCAGCGAGATCTGCGGCACCACGCCCGAGGCCAGCACGTTGCGCTGGAACACCTCGGCGTAGCCGCCAAGCGAGGCCACACCCTCCTGGATGCGGGCACCGCCCGAGTCGTTGATCCCCACCACCGGCGCGCCGTTGCGCATGGCCATGTCCATGATCTTGCAGATCTTCTGGGCATGGGTCTCGGAGAGCGATCCGCCGAAGACGGTGAAATCTTGGCTGAAGACATAGATCATCCGGCCATTGACCGTGCCCCAGCCGGTGACGACGCCGTCGCCCGCGGGGCGGCTGTCCTCCATCCCGAAATCGGTGCAGCGGTGGGCGACGAACATGTCGTATTCCTCGAAGCTGCCCTCGTCGAGCAGCAGCTCGATCCGCTCGCGCGCGGTCAGCTTGCCCTTGGCATGCTGCGCCGCGATGCGCTTTTCGCCCCCGCCCTGTCGGGCCGAAGCGCGGCGCTCTTCGAGCTCGCGCAAAATCTCTTGCATCGGCGTCCTCCTTCACGCGCCAGCCTAATGAAACTGCGGTGGGTCTTCCCAGAGCGATTGCGCGAATTTGCAAACTCGGCATTATGCAGAGCAGATTTTTTGCAAATCAGCAAAGTGGGGCAAGATGGCGGTTCAGAAGCATTACGCGGGCACGCAGCTGCGCGAGCTGCGCGGGCGGCTGGGGCTGACTCAGAAGCTCTTTGCCGAGCGGCTTGGAGTCTCGCTGCCCTATCTGAACCAGATGGAGAACAACAACCGCCCCGTCTCGGCCGGGGTGGTGCTGGCGCTGGCGCGCGAGTTCGGCTTCGACGTGACCGAGCTGACCTCGGGCGAGGAGATCCGGCTCGCCTCCGACATGCGCGAGGCGCTGGCCGACCCGGTGCTCAGCGGCAGCCAGCCCGGCGTGGCCGATCTGCGCATGGTGGCGGCCAACGCGCCCTCGGTCGCGCGCGCGCTACTCGATCTGCACGCCGCCTATCGCCGCGCGCAGGACCGGCTCGCCTCCTTCGACGAGGCATTGGGCCGCGCGGGCAGCACCGCCTCACCATGGGAGGAGGTGCGCGATTTCTTCCATTACTGCGACAACTACATCGACGCGATCGACCGCGCCGCCGAAGGCTTTGCCCGCCGGGCCGGGGCCGGGGG
>NZ_JAMYXC010000327.1 GCF_024159025.1 Limimaricola litoreus | reverse complement strand
CTGCCCACCTTCCTGCGGGAATATGAGAAGCTCGGCCGCCAGTGCGCCATCGAGGGGCTGGACCATGTCCAGTTCCTGGCCCGCCTGGTCGAGCTGGAGCTGATCGACCGCGAGCGCAGGATGGTCGAGCGCCGCATCAAGGCCGCGAAGTTCCCCGCCACCAAGAGCCTCGACAGTTTCGACTTCAAGGCGATCCCCAATCTGAACAAGATGCAGGTGCTGGACCTCGCCCGGAGCGCATGGATCGACCGGCGCGAGAATGTCATTGCCCTGGGGCCCAGTGGAACCGGAAAGACCCATGTCGCCCTCGGGCTGGGGCTGGCCGCCTGCCAGAAGGGGCTGTCGGTGAGCTTCATCACGGCCGCCGCGCTGGTCAACGAGCTGATGGAGGCCCGCGACGAGCGCCGCCTGCTTCGCCTCCAAAAGCAGCTGGCCACCGTCAAGCTGCTCATCATCGACGAGCTGGGCTTCGTGCCCTTGTCGAAGACCGGCGCCGAACTCCTGTTCGAGGTGATCTCGCAGCGCTATGAGCGCGGCTCGACGATAATCACCAGCAACTTGCCATTCGATGAGTGGACCGAAACCTTCGGCACCGAACGCCTGACCGGCGCGCTGCTCGACAGGCTGACCCACCACGTCAATATCCTCGAGATGAATGGCGACAGCTATCGGCTCGGCCAAAGCCGGGCGCGAAAGGCCGTAGTCCCAACCTGATCCTCATCGGATGAATTGGCCCTGCGGGCCAATGCGCCATGCCACGCCTCAGCTATGGGGCAAGCGCGCGCGGCATGGCGCTTGCCGCCCCGCCACTGGCCTGGTTTTGCGCCGCGTGGCCGGTTTTTAGTCCGTCGTTGACATCGTGCTTTTGCAGAAGCTCGATCAGGGGCATGTTGGTGTCGGTCATCGAGATCTCCCTCGGTCCGTGGTTGAAGTCCGCAAACTCCACCATAACCGACGTCCTCGATGGCCACCCCGGTTACACCTTTAGCGCGGCGTGAAAGTCCACCACGTGACAGGACACTACCCAATGCCGACCTCCGAGAGGATCTCGAGCTTCTCGTCATCGCTCCATCGACGGCGCCGCTCAACGCCCAGAACTTCGCCCATCATGGCCCCTTCAGATAAGACACGTCGTTAACGACGCCGTTATGCACGTGTCTTAGATCAGAGGGCCCCAGTCAGGCAGGCGGCCTCAATCGGCGGTTACAGTTTTTCTATGTTGCGACGCTGATTGTCAGGTGCAAGGGTGCGGGCGACAGGCATGATCGCCAAACGGCAGAAGAAGGACGGTAGATGAGAATTCGATCCGTATCGGTCCTAATGGCCGGTTTCGTACTCGGTGCATGTTCGGCAGTAGTGAATGACAGTTCTGATAGTCGACAGGACCAAGAGCTATCTGAAGCCGTAGCGGCCTTGGCGGCACCCGACCAAAACCTCGCATCGGCGCGGCTGCGGTCGAGTGACGGCTGCTACTGGTATCGCCATTCCGGCCCCGTCGAAACGACAGAATTGCCGCTTCGGACAGTCGATGGCCAGCACATTTGTGTGCAAACTACCACTTAGATGCTGACAAGGAAGCTGACGGCCATCTTCTGAAGACTACTGCAGGGTCGGGGCCGGAAATACCAATGCCATATTCCGCCCGTCCCTCAACTTTGGGCAGTAACGCTTTCTTTGGCGGAATAGAGGAAGGCCGTCGAATTGATCTCGACTTCTGGATAAAGCTGGTTGATGTGCGCCATCACCATGCGCACACAGCCCGAACTAGCCCGTGAACCAATGGACCGCGGTGAGGGTGTACCGTGGATCCGTAGGTAAGTGTCTCGATCCCCCACATAAAGGTAGAGGGCGCGTGACCCCAAAGCATTGTTCGGTCCTGGTTCCATCCCTTCCGAGTACTGCGCATAGGTTTCGGGATCACGTTCAATCATGGACTGTGTCGGCGTCCAGTGAGGCCACTTGACCTTGCGCTTGATTGTATAAGTACCAGGCTCGTATAGGCCACCCCGTCCAATGGCTACGCCGTACCTCATGGCTGTTCCATCCTGTTCGATATGATAAAGATACCGCGCCACGGCATCGACATGAATGTCACCTGGCGTAAGGTCGGCATTGGCAACGACCCGCTGCGGCAGAAAACGCGAATGCAAGCCCCACGGATTGGAAGTCGCCGGATCGAAGTTTGGTGGTGTCACCTGTGCATCCCAAGCGGCCTTCTCGGCCTCTGTTGGCCATGTGTTTGCGAGAAGGGGGCTCGCTATAGGAGCAGAGAACAACATGGCCGTCGTCGAAATGAAGTGGCGTCTCGTAAGCATACTTTCTCCTGATCCAGGAAGGAGCCTAATGCCGAAGAAAAGCCGGCAGGTTACTACCCTCACATAGGACCTCTACCAACTTTAGCTTCAAGGTATTGCTGGGAAAATTCTTGATGAATTCGACGAGCATGTGGCTGCTCACGGTATGGAGGGGCGAGCCGTCCCGGGTTTGTCGGAGGCTCCAGCTGACCTGATGCTGTGGACGGCCTCTGCACCACCGCAGCGTGCGATAATTTTGCCGATGAGCCAAATAAAAGGAGCGCTTTCCTTACCCTTAACCGGAGCTACAACTCAGAGAGTGTTCTGAGCTGCCCGGATATAAATCATTGGATCTACAGCCTCGCCTTTCACCCGGATCTCATAGTGGAGATGGGGGCCGGTGGAGCGTCCAGAGCTTCCCATATCGCCAATTTGCTCTCCACGTGAGACTTTTTGTCCGACCTTGACGCGGATCTTATTCAGATGGGGATAACGTGTTTCGATTCCGAACTCGTGCTGAACCTTAATGATGCGGCCATAGCCACTCTGCCAACCGGCATATGTCACCACGCCGTCTGCAGTTGAGTAGATCGGTGTGCCGACAGGCCCAGCCATATCAAGGCCCTTGTGCATTCGACCCCAGCGCGGGCCAAAACCTGAAGTGTAGCGGAATGAAGCTTGCACAGGCATAGCGAAGGGAATGCGCTCGACAGCGAGCCGGTAGTGGTTGATGCGGTCGAGCTGGTCTAGAATTCGGTTCGCTCGCAGTGTTTCGTCTGCAAGATCTGCCGCTCCCATTGTTGACATCTGGATCTGCGTCAAGGACGCGCTTTTCTGGGAATGGTCCTGATGCACGTCGCGCATCAGCTGTTCGGGTTCGAGGTCTGCCGCGCGAAACATGTCATCGAGCGGCTCGACAGGCACCGTCAACGCATCCTCAAGCTGTCCGAGGATTTCGTTGTTCCGCTCTTTCATGAGACGCAGTTCTAGATCGAACTTTTCGGTAACCACGCTAGCGTCTATGGCCTCCGTTGCTATCTGGTCGCGTTCGGCAGCCGTTTCGGCGAGTGCATTCGCCAAGAGGTCAATGGCACCGATCGACGCATCGGAAGCCTGCACCACATCGCCGGCTTCGCTAGCCTGCAATGTGGCCAGCCGCTCCTCAGCTTCCTTTCGGTCGGACATGGTTTTCCGCAAGGTTGCTTGCAGAGCTCTAAGCCCTGTGTCGAGTTCGCGGTGGCGTTCCGTAGAAGTCAGAAGTTCGCTCTGTAGTGCCGAGATCTGCTCAAGGGCGGCGACGAAGCGTTCTTGGGCCGCTCCGGCTTCTTTTCGACGTAGGTCACGCTCATCGGACAATGCATTGAGACGGCCCTCATAGATATTCAAGTCACGTGCAGCTTGGTCTCGGTAGCTCCCGGCTCCGATCGAGTCGATGAGTAAGATCGCCGTCACGAGAATTGCCCAAGCAACGAACATCCCTCCTGCAGTCCAAGCCAGCAGTTGAGCCCTGACCCCCAGACGAACAAAGCGGGTATGGTTCTCTGACTTGATAAAGAGCCGCCGCTCCGGCACGCGACGTTCAAAAGCCGCATATACACGCTTCATCGGTTGCGACGTCAATGGCTCGCCCCAGCTTGCTGCGACCATGGATGGCCGTATCTCCGCGAGACTGCGTATCGGCGCCGCCAAGAAATCGCAACGAATTTGACAGCTGCCTTTGGCAGACCACTGCTGGTTTAGCCCCCATCGGCGTTATCTTGCCAGAAACCGTCCGTATGATCTCTTTGCGGGAAAGGGCTCATCCGATCTCGCGCCCTACAATATGCCATGCGAGTCAGACTGATCGGACTCGGCGGGACCCGGGTCGAGACTACAGACGAGGATCTCGGGCGCTTGGCGGCCTGATCCGGCCGCCTCGCTTTGATCTGAACACCACTGCGTTTGCCCAAAATGGGGATCGAGCACCATCTCTTTCTGGAGTGTTGTTGCCGCCAGCCCATCATTCCCACGGCGGAAGTCCACGAGCCGCATGGGGATCACGATCGGCAGGCGCTGATCCGGCAGGATTTCGACCGAGCCTCGCGCAGCGCCGCGGCAATCTCGGCGATCCGCACCGTCGGCGTGGAAGGCATAGCCGGATCACCACGCCCCATGGGTCTCGATCTCGATCCACTTAAAGGGCGCCACCAGCCTGTCACCGGAATGAAGGCCGAAAAATTCAGATCCCGGCGGTCCAAGGTTGGGTCCCAGAGCACAAACCCGCAAACTCTCGTAATGACCGAGGGACCGGCGGGGAGCAGCTCATCTTGCATATGGTCTCTCCCCCATTCTTGAGGCTCGGCACCAGCCAATCTGGCGCAACCCTCGAACGGAGAATGCCGTGGGAGAGGCCACTGACCCAGTCAGCTCACTGCCCGATCATGGGGTCTAAAGCCTTTTAGCGGCGTCGCTTTGCCCGATTCTTAGGCGTATATGTCGATGGGCGTCCCGATCCGCACCATGGCGTAGATTTCTTCGATTTGACGGTCCGACACCGCGATGCAGCCTGCCGTCCAGTCGCGCTTGTTCATGGGATCGATCCCGCGCCTTGGGCCGCCGTGAACAAAGATATCCCCTCCGGGAGGTCGACCCTGCGCCTCCGCGAAAGCAATGTCTGCCTCATTCGGATAGGAAATGCCGATGGAGAGGTGAAAGAGGCTGTTGGGGTTGCGCCGGTCAATTGTGTAGGAACCTTCAGGAGTGCGGCCGTCTCCCTCGAATTGCTTGTGGCCTTCGGGCGCGAAGCCGAGACCGATGGGGTAACTTCGCACTATACCATCAGCACCGTCCAGGATCAGAAAGCGTTGCGCCTTGTACATCCGCAGCCGGATGACTTCGGCTCCATTGTCAGATCTGAACGTGCTGGCACAACCCGACAGAACGGCGGCCAATCCGCCCGATAGAAAGGCTCGCCGCAGAATTCTGGTATTCATCACTACTCGACGCCTCATTTGCGAGGTCTGGTTCGGTTGGAACGCTACTCTACCAAAAACGCCGGATCAATGACCATGCGCCAGTGCTCCTTTCGCCATCTGGTCGCCCACTGGTTCACCACCCGATGGGCTTTCCTTGATCCGGTGGCCATTCAGAAGCCGCAGCGCATTGGCCACCACTAGCAGGGATACGCCCACATCGGCGGCGATCGCACCCCACATCGAGGCCATGCCAAATGCTGTCAATCCGACAAACAGGGCCTTGGCTGCCAGTGAGATGCCAATGTTCTGATGAATGATCGTCATGGTCCGACGCGAATGACCTATAAGCCATGGCACGCGATCGATATCGTCGGTCATCAGCGCGATGTCAGCCGTCTCGATGGCCGCATCCGATCCGACGGCACCCATCGCGATGGCATAATGTGCCCTTGCCATGGCCGGCGCATCGTTCACGCCATCGCCGATCATCGCCACCATGTCATGGTCTGCGACCAGTTCCTCGATAATCCTCACCTTGTCCTCTGGCAGCAGTTCGGCACGCACCTTGTCGATGCCGACCTCGGCAGCTACCGCGCGGGCGGTGCGTTCATTGTCCCCGGTCAGCATGACGATTGTCTTCACGCCCCTCGCGTGCAGTTCCGCCACGATGCGCTTGGCATCAGGTCTGATGCGATCGCGCAATTCCAGAATGCCGGTCACGCCTGTTTCGTCCCCTATAGCAACGAGCGTGCTACCAGCCCCTTCGATCCGATCACGGAGATCTGCCGGAATGCAATTGCTGAATCCTTTCTCGCCGGCGAACCGGTCCGAGCCAAGCCAGATGGAGTGCCCGTCGGCGCGCCCTTCCAATCCTCGCCCCGGCACCGTTCGTGTCTCGTCCGCTGCCGACACGTCGATACCCTCGGATTCGGCGCGCGCAAGGATGGCACGGGCCAACGGGTGCGACGAACGCGCCTCCAGTGCCGCCGCTCGCTTCATCAGGTCATGCGCCGAGGCATCGCCCAAGGGGTAGACTGCTGCCACTTCGGGCTCGCCCATGGTGATCGTTCCGGTCTTGTCCATCGCGAGCGCCGTGGTGCGGCCCGGCGCTTCGACATAGGCGCCGCCCTTGATGAGCACCCCCGCTCGTGCCGCAGCGGTAAGCGCCGCCACGATGGAAACCGGCGTAGAAATGACCAGCGCGCAGGGACAGGCGATGACCAGAAGCACCAGCGCATTGTAGAACCAGTAGTCCCAGCCCCCCCCCAGGAGGATCGGTGGCAACAGCGCAATGGCGATCGCCAGCATCATGATAATGGGGGTGTAGATGCGTGCAAACTTTGCAACCCACTGTTCGACCGGCGCGCGGCGCGCGTGGGCATCGCCGACCATGCGGATGATTTTTGCCAGCACAGTGTCCGAGGCGGCCTTCGTCGCGCGAATGATTAGCGTACCCTCACCGTTGATCGTGCCGGCATAAACCTCGTCGCCGCGCTCCTTGGGCACCAATGCGCTTTCCCCGGTGATCGGCGCCTGATCGACGGCCCCTGCCCCGTCCACGACTTCACCATCGAGGGGAATACGGTCGCCGCCGCGCACGATGAAGCGGTCGTTCACGGCGACCTCTGCCGCTGGAACATCCGTCTCGATGCCGTCCGGTCGGATCACCCGCGCCGAGGGCGGTGCTAGATCCAGCAGGGCCGACACCGCGTTGCGCGCGCGTCCGACGCTCCAGCTTTCGAGATAAAGAGAGAGAGAGAAGAAAAACGCGACCGTAGCAGCCTCAAAGAACTCACCGAGCCCGATGGCGCCGACCACGGCAACTACCATCAGCACGTTCATGTCAGGAGAAAACCGTCGCGCAGAAGACCAAGCCTTGGGCGCAACCAGCCAGACCCCAAAGAGGATCGCAACAGCAAACAGCCCCGCTTCCACCAATGGCATCGTCATTTCACCATGCCCTGCGAACAGCCCAAGCGCGCCACCCATTCCGGATTCAACGATGTGATAGAGAAAACCCGCCGCCCAACAGCTGCCACTCAGTGCGGTGAAGCGCTTCTGACGTACCAGATGCGCCGCCTGGTCCTTCGCTGCGTTGTCTGCATCCCACGGCTTGGCGCTCATCCCCGTGCTTGTGACGAGCTGCGCAACTTCGTCGTCCGAAATTCTGTCAGCGGTGTCGAGGATCGTCATTCGTCCGTTTATGACATCGAACGCCAGATGCTCAGTCCC
>NZ_JAMYXC010000073.1 GCF_024159025.1 Limimaricola litoreus | reverse complement strand
TGCATCAGCGTCTCGCCCTCGGCATCCGCCGGGGCCATGATCGCCGAGCGCGGCTTGCCCGCGCGCGCCACGTATCCGGTGATCAGCCCGGCGCTGCGCGCGCCCTGCACGTCCCAGCCATGCGCGGCGACGAGTGCGAGCCGTTCTGGCGCCACCCCGAGCCGCGAGGCGGCGTGGTGATAGACCTGCGGCGCGGGCTTCCAGCGTTCGACCTCGTCGACCGAGATCACATGCGAAACGAGATCGCTCAGCCCGGCCCTGTCGACCAGCGCGCGCGTCACCTTCTCGCTGCCATTGGTCAGCACCGCGATCGGGACGCTGTCACGCGACAGCCTTTGCATCGCGGGCAGCACGTCGGGCTCGGCGTCGAGCTCGGTGAAGCCCGACAGGATATCCTCGATCCTGTCCTCGCGGCCTTTGATCCCCTGCGCCGTCATCATCACCTCGAGCGTTGCTTCGGCGATTTCGCGGAACGGCTTGTAGATGTCGAGCGCGCCTAGCGCGAAGGCGTCGCGCAGCATCTGCGCGAACCAGGTTTCGAGCTGATGGCCCTGAAGCCCGGCCCACTCCATCCGGGGCCGCAGCTTTCCGAGCGAGAACAGCGTCTCCACGGCGTCGAAGGCGATGGCGTCGGGGCGGGGCATGGCGGTCTCCAGGGCTTGGGGTCCGGGGCCAACGCGAGGCGCAGGCCCGCGTTCCCCCCTCAGAGATCGCGGGCGTAGTGTACGAGCGTCAGCGGCGCGCCGTGCAGCTCGGCCTGCACGGGTGCCTCCCCCGTGGGCGCGAAGCCGTTGGCCTCAAGCACCTTGATCGAGGCGACGTGATGCTCGGGCACCTTCGCCCTAAGCCGGTCGAGGCCGATCTCGCGCGCCACGTGGATCGCTACGCCCAGCGCGGCCCGGGCGAGGCCCTGCCCCGCATGGGCCGCGCCGATGCGGTAGCCCACTTCCGCCACAAGCCCGCCCGGCCCTTCGCTGATGCCGGTCAGGTTGACCCGGCCGATGATCGACCCATCCATGGCGCGCACGAGAAAGAAGCGGGCGCGGCCGGCCTCCGGCCCCTCCAGCATCTCGCGCAGGATCTCGCGCAGCGCATCGGGTTCGAAATAGCCCGGCGGGCGCGGCGGCACCCGCCGCTCGAACCAGTCGCGGCCCTCCAGCTCGAAGGTCGAGAGCGCCTCGGCGTCCCCGACCTCGAGCGGCACCAGCCGGAAGGGGGGCGTCACGCGCCCAGGCACCAGCGCATCACCGCCTTTTGCGCGTGCAGGCGGTTCTCGGCCTCGTCGAAGATCACCGAAGCGGGACCGTCCATCACCTCGCTCGTTGCCTCGTCGTCGCGATGCGCGGGCAGGCAGTGCATGAAGAGCGCGTCGGGCTTGGCGCGGCCCATCAGCTCGGCATTGACCTGGTAGCCGCGCAGCTGGTTGTGGCGCCGCTCGCGCGCCGAGGCCGGATCATGCATCGACACCCATGTGTCGGTAACGACGAGATCGGCGCCCTCGACCGCGGCCATGGGATCGCGGATGATCTCTATATTGGCGCCCACCGCACGCGCGGCCTCCATGATCTCGGGCTCGGGGTCGAGCGGCTTGGGGCCGGTGAAGACCAGGTCGAAGCCGAATTGCGCGGAGGCCTGGGCGAAGCTCGCGAAGACGTTGTTGCCATCGCCCGACCAGACGACCTTGCGGCCCTTGATCGGCCCGCGATGCTCCTCGAAGGTCATGATGTCGGCCATGATCTGGCACGGGTGCGTGCGGTTGGTGAGCCCGTTGATCACCGGCACGGTCGCATTCTCGGCCATCTCGACAAGAGTCTGCTCCTCGAATGTGCGGATCATGATCAGGTCGACATAGCGCGACAGCACGCGGGCCGTGTCGGCGATGGTCTCGCCATGGCCGAGTTGCATGTCGGCGCCCGACAGCACCATGGTCTGCGCGCCCATCTGCCGCGCGCCCACGTCGAAGCTGACCCGGGTCCGCGTCGAGGGCTTTTCGAAGATCAATGCCACCATGCGGCCCTCGAGCGGCGTCTCGTCGTCGCACATGCCCTTGGGGCGGTCCTTGCGCGCGTCCTTCATGGCGCGGGCGTGGTCGATCATCTGGCGCAGGTCGGCCACAGGCGTGGGCAGGATGTCGAGGAAGTGCTTCATGTCTCTACTTTCGGATCGAAGAGCCGGGCGCGGCGCACGCCTCGGCGGATATGGGGAAGGGTGAGGTCAGTCGGCCCCCAGCGTCATCAGCCGGATCGGGTCTCCGTCCTCGCAGGGCAGGATGGTATCGCCCGAAAAACCGGCGCGCTGATAGGCGGCGATGGCGCGGGCGTTGTCGGGCGCGGGGTCGACCGCCACCAGCGGCGCGCCCGCGGCGATGAGCTGCAGCGCCCGCTCGCGCAGGAAGGCCGCACCATGGCCGCGCCCGAGATAGGCCGGATCGCCGAGAAAGGCATCCATGCCGCGCGCGCCCTTGGGCAGATGCGCGTAATGCGGCATGTCATAGAAATGCGCCTCGTAATCCTGCACATAGGCGAAGGGATGCCCCTCGTGCTCGACGATGCGCATGTCGGTGCCGGTGTTGCCCTCGGCCCAGTCGCGGCTGATCTCGGCCCATTCGGTCGCCGCATCCCCCCACCAGCCGTCGATATGCGGCTCCGCCAGCCAGCGGTCGAACAGCCGCCGGTCGGAGGCGACCAGCGGCCTGAAGCGGTACCTACCCGGCATCGGAGCCGACCCGCGCCGCCGCCCGGTCGAGCCGAGAGAGCGCCTCGTCGATCTCGGCCTCGGTGATGTTGAGCGGCGGCAGGAGCCGCACCACGTTGTCGGCGGCGGGCACGGTGAGGACCTCCTCGGCATAGCCCGCCTGCACCACGTCACCTGCGGCGGGCCTGCACTTCAGCCCCAGCATCAGCCCCGCGCCGCGCACGCTCTCGAACACCTGCGGATGGGTGGCCACGAGCCCTTCTAGCCCTTGGCGCAGCCGCCCGGCGCGCGCCCTCACGGCTTCGAGAAAGCCCTCATCGGCCACGATCTCCATCACCTTCGCACCGACCGCGCAGGCCAGCGGGTTGCCGCCATAGGTCGAGCCATGCGTGCCCGCCGTCATCGGCGCGGCGGCGGCTTCGGTAGCCAGCACCGCGCCCAAGGGAAAGCCGCCGCCGATGCCCTTGGCGACCATCATGATGTCCGGCATCACCCCGGCCCATTCATGCGCAAAGAGCCTGCCGGTGCGCCCCATGCCGCATTGCACCTCGTCGAAGATCAGGAGCGTCCCGGTCTCGTCGCACAGCTCGCGCAGCCCCTTGAGGCACTGGTCCGGCACCGGCCGGATGCCGCCCTCGCCCTGCACCGGCTCAATCAGGACCGCGCCGACGTCCGCTGGGGCCATGGCCGCGCGCAGGCCGTCGTGATCGCCCCAGCCAAGCTGGGTGAAGCCCCCCAGCAGCGGGCCGAAGCCCTTGGTCATCTTCTCGGTGCCGACGGCGGCGATCGCGGCCGAAGAGCGGCCGTGGAAGGCGCCTTCGAAGGTCAGGATGCGGCTGCGCTCGGGCTGGCCCCGGTCGTGCCAGTACTTGCGCGCCATCTTCACCGCCAGCTCCATCGCCTCGGTGCCCGAATTGGTGAAGAAGCAGCTGTCAGCGAAGGTCTTGTCCACCAGCGCGTCGGCGAGCTTCTGCTGCGCCGGGATCTGGTAGAGGTTCGAGACATGCCACAGCGCGCCCGCCTGCGTCGTCAGCGCATCGACCAGATCGGGGTTGGCATGGCCCAGCGCGTTGACCGCGATGCCCGCGCCGAGATCGAGAAATCGGCGCCCGTCCTCGGTCTGCAGCCAGACGCCCTCGCCCTTCACGAAGGACAGCGGCGCGCGGTTGTAGGTCGGCAGGATCGAGGGGATCATGGCAATGGTCCTGTAATAGGCCCCGTTGGTGCCGCAGCGGCAGGGGCGAGTCAATTGTCGTGGGGGAAAGAAGACGCACAAGGGCCGCGTCGCGAAGCGATGGGGGGCTTCAGCGTCGGCGTCGGGGGGCGGCGAAGGCGGCGGTCTGCGTCATGCGGGCGACGTTAGGCGAGGAACCGGCGGACCGAAAGAGGAAATCGCCCCCCGCGGCACGGGGCCGTGCTAGCCTGCGGCAAAGACGAGGGAGGGACGGCATGCAGGACGATCTCGCGATCCGCGCGCGCGGGCTGCGGCGCAGCTTCGGCGATCTGAGGGCCGTGGACGGCATCGATCTCGACGTGCCGCGCGGCATGATCTTCGCCATCCTCGGCCCCAACGGCGCGGGCAAGACCACGCTTTTGCGCATCCTCGCCACGCTCACCCGACCAGATGCGGGCGAAGCGCAGGTGATGGGACACGACCTCGCGTCCCACCCCGAGCGCGTGCGCGCCGCCATCGCCATGACCGGGCAGTTCGCCTCGCTCGACGAGGATCTGACCGGGCGCGAGAACCTCGTCATGCTGTCGCGGCTGTGGGGCTTTGGCTGGCGCGCGGCGCGCGGGCGGGCCGAGGAGCTGCTCGCGGCCTTCGATCTGTCGGAGGCCGCGAAGAAGCAGGTCAAGGACTACTCGGGCGGGATGCGCCGCCGGCTCGACATCGCCGCCTCGCTGATCGTCAGCCCGGGCGTGCTGTTTCTCGACGAGCCGACCACCGGGCTCGACCCCTCGGCCCGCGCCGGGGTCTGGCGGCTCATCCGCGGGCTGGCGGCCAAGGGCGTCACCATCCTGCTCACCACCCAGTATCTGGAAGAGGCCGACCAGCTCGCGGGCCGCATCGCGGTGATCGACCATGGCCGCAAGATCGCCGAGGGCACCAGCCGCGAGCTCAAGGCGCAGACCGGCTCGGGCGTGCTGCATGTCACCCCGCTCGATCCGGGCAACCGCGAGATCGCGCTGGGACTGCTCGGCGAGGCGGCGCAGGCCGACCCCGAGGGCGCGCGGCTTTCGGTGCCGGTGGCCGACGACACCGAGGCCGCCGCGCATCTGGCGCGGCTGGCGCAGGCGCATATCCGGCTCGCGGAGTTCTCGCTCGGCGCGCCGAGCCTCGACGAGGTGTTCTTTGCCCTGACCGGAAAGGAGGCGGCATGAGCATTCCCCTGCCCCAGGGTCCGCGCCCCGCCGCCCCCTCGCCCGCCTCGACGGCGCTGACCTTTGCCTGGCGCGCGGTGCTGAAATTCCGCCACGTGCCCGAGCAGCTGTTCGATCTGGTGATGACGCCGATCATGTTCACGCTGCTCTTCACCTTCATCTTCGGCGGCGCGCTGGCGGGCTCCTCGACCGCCTATCTGCAGTGGTTCATCCCCGGCATCCTCGTGCAGACCACGGTGTTCAACACGGTCTATTCCGGCATGGGCCTCTCGACCGACCTCTCCAAGGGGCTGTTCGACCGCTTCCGCTCCCTGCCGATCTGGTCGCTGGCGCCCTTTGCCGGCCTGATGGTGGGCGACATGCTGCGCCATACCATCGCGGGGGCGATCATCCTCGGGATCGGGCTGGCGCTCGGCTACAGCCCCGAGGCGGGGCTTTCGGGCATCCTCGCCTCCTTCGCGCTGCTTCTGGCGATCGGCTTCGGATGGGGCTGGATCTTCATCGTGCTGGGCCTCGTGGTGCGCACGCCGATGACGGTGATGACGCTGGGCTTCGCGGTGCTGTTCCCGGTGACCTTCGCTTCGAACATCATGGTCGATCCGGCGACCATGCCCGGCTGGCTGCAGGCCTTCGTCGCGGTCAACCCGGTGTCGCTGATGACCACGGCGCTGCGCGCGCTGATGGCGGGGACGGCGACGGCGCGCGAGATCGGGCTGGCATTGCTGGGGCCCGCGCTGCTGACACTGCTGCTCGCGCCGCTGACGCTCACCCTTTATCGCCGCAGGTAGCGCCGCCAGCGCAGCCGCCCCTCGCGCCCCGGGGGCACGGGGGTGAAGAGGTTGCGCTCCAGCACCCGGATCGAGCCCGCGTTGCCGGGATCGGTCTCGGCCAGAAGCGCGCTCAGCCCCTCCTCGGCCGCCCGCGTCACGAAGCAGCCCACCGCGGCCCCCGCGAGCCCGCGCCCGCGCTGCCCCGGCGAGATGGCATAGCCGAACTCGGCCTGCCCCTCGGCGTCGGTGGGTCTTGGCATCACGAAGCCGACCATGAGATCGCCCTCCACGATCAGGCAGGCCCCCCAGCCCTGACGCGCGCGCAGCGTGCCGCAATGCCGCGCGATCAGCATCGCCTCGGGCGCCGTCATCAGCCCCGCTTCGGGCAGCAGAAGCCCCTGCGGCGGCAGCCCGACCGCCAGCCGCTCGAAATCGGCGGGCACGGCGTCGCGCAGAAGGCTCATGGCTTGAGCCTGTAGCCCTTTTCGAGCCAGCCCCAGGCGAGGCCCAGCACCACCAGGCAGGAGACGAGCGCGACGGCGAGGCCGAGCACCGGCGAGCTGTCGGAGACGCCGATCATGCCGAAGCGGGCGCCGTCGATCAGGTAGAAGAACGGGTTGGCATGGCTCAGCGTCTGCATGAAGCCCGGCAGCGCGTCGATCGAGTAGAAGGTGCCCGACAGGAAGGCCAGGGGCGTGACGAGAAAGTTGGTGATCGCGGCGAGCTGGTCGAACTTCTGCGCATAGATCCCGGCGATCAGCCCGAGCGCGCCCATGAAGATCGAGCCCAGCACCCAGAAGGCCAACGCCCAGAAGGGATGCGCGATCTGCACGCCCAGAAACAGCCAGACGCCGATCGCGATCACCACCGCGACGATCAGCCCGCGCGCCACCGCGCCTGCGACATAGCCGGCCAGCACCTCGGCCGAGGAGAGCGGCGCCATCAGCGTGTCGACGATGTTGCCCTGCACCTTGGCCGAGGCCAGCGAAGACGAGGTGTTGGCGAAGGCCTGCTGGATCACCGTCATCATCAGAAGGCCGGGTGCCAGGAAATGCAGGAACTCCACCCCCATCACGTCGCCGCGGCGCGGGCCGATGGCGATGGTGAAGATCAGCAAAAACAGCGCCGCGTTGATCAGCGGCGCCATCACCGTCTGCGCCCAGACATTGAGGAAGCGGCGGATCTCGCGGCTCGCGAGCGTCGCGGTGCCCAGTGTGTTGAAGCGTCCGAAACGACGAATGCCGTGGTCTGTGTCGATGCTCATGATATGCGCCTCCTGAGGTCGGGGTTGTAGCGGTCGTGCGCATGGTGGCAAGTGCAGCCCTCGGGGCGCGATCTGCGCCGCGACGCGCGGTCCGGGTTGAACTGCCGCCCCTGGCTGTGTAAATCGGCACGTCGCAACTGAAACGGCGGGCCACCGCCCAACCGATCGGAGGCATTGCATGTCCTGGACCGACGAGCGCGTCGAAACGCTCAAGAGAATGTGGAACGAGGGCCAGTCGGCGAGCCAGATCGCCAAGGAACTCGGTGGCGTGACGCGCAACGCCGTGATCGGCAAGGTGCATCGCCTGGGCCTGTCGAACCGCACCGGCGTGGCCCCGCAGCCCGCCCCCGCCGCACCGGCGGCCCCCGCCGC
>NZ_JAMYXC010000035.1 GCF_024159025.1 Limimaricola litoreus | reverse complement strand
GGCCAGCTGGCCCCCGTCGCGGCCTCCGCGGCGGCCCCATCGCGGCCCAGCATGCGCAGGCTCGCGATGGCCGTGCCGGCATTGATGATCTGGTGCGGGCCGCGCAGCCGCGGCAGCGGCAGGTCCAGAAGCCCGCGCTCGTCCTGGTAGACCAGCCGCCCGGCCTCGGTGGTGACGTGCCAGTGCTGGCCATGCGCCATCAGCGGCGCGCCGAGCCGGGCCGCCTTCGCCTCGATCACCTCGAGCGCGGCCTCGTGCTGGGGGGCGACGACGCAAGGCACGCCGCGCTTGAGGATGCCCGCCTTCTCGCCAGCGATCTCCTCGAGCGTCTCGCCCAGATATTGCTGGTGGTCGAGGTCGATGGGCGTGATGACGGTGAGCGCGGGGCGCTCCACCACGTTGGTCGCATCGAGCCTGCCGCCAAGGCCGGTTTCCAGAAGCGTCCATTCCGCGGGCGTCTCGGCAAAGGCCAGGAGCGCCGCAGCGGTGGTGATCTCGAAATAGGTGATCGGATCGGGGCCGTTGGCGGCATGGGTGCGGTCCAGAAGATCGCTCAGCGCCTCTTCCGAGATCAGCTCGCCCGCCAGCCGGATGCGTTCGTGAAACCGCGCCAGATGCGGCGAGGTATAGGCATGGACCCGGTCGCCCGACGCCTCGAGCCCGGCGCGGATCATCGCCTGGGTCGAGCCCTTGCCGTTGGTGCCGGCAAGGTGGATGACGGGCGGCAGCCGCCGCTCGGGGTGATCCAGCGCCGCGAGGAGCCGCCACACCCGGTCGAGCGTGAGATCGATGACCTTGGGGTGCAGCGACATCATCCGCGCGAGAATCGCGTCGGAGCCAGTGCCGCTCATCCCTTGGGCGTCTCGCTTTTCGGGGCCTCCGGCGCGGGCTTGGCGGCCGGGGTCTCGGTCGTCTTGCCCTTGGTGGCCTCGGCCTCCTTGGCGGCGGCGGGCTCGGGCGTCGCGGGGGCGGGCAAATCGCCCATCACCGCAGGATCGAGCCCCATCAGCATCCGGGTGATCGTGATCAGCTCCTCGCGCATCTTTCCGCGCGGGGTCACACGGTCGAGCATGCCGTGATCGAGCAGGTATTCCGCCCGCTGGAATCCCTCGGGCAGCTTTTCGCGGATGGTTTGTTCGATCACGCGCGGGCCGGCGAAGCAGATCAGCGCGTTGGGCTCGGCGATCTGCACGTCGCCCAGCATCGCGTAGGAGGCGGTGACGCCGCCGGTGGTCGGATGGGTCAGCACCACGATATAGGGCAGCCCGGCCTCTTTCAGCATCTCGACCGCCACCGTGGTGCGCGGCATCTGCATCAAGGAGAGAATCCCTTCCTGCATTCGCGCGCCACCGGCGGCGGAGAAGAGCACCAGGGGCGCCTTGAGCTCGACGGCGCGCTCGGCGGCGGCGATGATCGCATTGCCGACATACATCCCCATGGAACCGGCCATGAAGGAGAAGTCCTGCCCCGCGGCGACGATCTTCGTGCGGCCGATCTCGCCCTCGGCCACCAGCATCGCCTCCTTTTCGGAGGTCTTGCGGCGGGCCTCCTTGATCCGGTCGACGTATTTCTTCTGGTCGCGGAAGTTGAGCGGATCGGCGATCGGCTCGGGCACCTTCACCTCCGAGAAGACCCCGCCGTCGAACAGCGCCTTGAAGCGGTCGCGCGGGGTGATCGCCATGTGGTGATCGCAATTGGTGCAGACGTTGAGATTGTCGGCCAGTTCGCGGTGGAACAGCATCGTCCCGCATTCGTCGCACTTGGTCCACAGGTTCTCGGGCACCTCGCGGCGCGAGAAGATCGAGTTGATCCGCGGACGGACGTAGTTGGAAATCCAGTTCATCTTGCTGCTCCGGGCGCGCGTCGGGTCGATGTCGGAGATACGCTCCGGCGCGGCGGATTGCAATTCGGACGCAAGCGCCCCCGTGCGGCCGCAGGATCCGCGTATTTGAGGAAAGATGAACCGGGGCGGGCGAGAGCTGCCTTGCCGTCGGGACAGGGGGCGACTATCCCTTCCCGCAATCAACTCCGGGAAGGGACAGCCCATGACCAACGCCCGTTTCGACAAGACGAAACTGCCCAGCCGCCACGTCACCGAAGGACCCGAGCGCGCCCCGCACCGGAGCTACTTCTACGCCATGGGCATCTCGGAGGAAGAGATCCACCAGCCCTGGGTCGGCGTCGCCACCTGCTGGAACGAGGCCGCGCCTTGCAACATCGCGCTGAACCGTCAGGCGCAATCGGTGAAGATGGGCGTGAAGAAAGGCGGCGGCACGCCGCGCGAATTCACCACCATCACCGTCACCGACGGCATCGCCATGGGCCACGAGGGCATGCGCTCCTCGCTCGCCTCGCGCGACGCCATCGCCGACACGGTCGAGCTGACCATGCGCGGCCATTGCTACGACGCGCTGGTGGGCCTCGCGGGCTGCGACAAGTCGCTGCCGGGGATGATGATGGCGATGGTCCGGCTCAACGTGCCTTCGGTCTTCATCTATGGCGGCTCGATCCTGCCGGGCAAGTTGAACGGCAAGGACGTGGTGGTGCAGGACGTGTTCGAAGCGGTGGGCCAGCACGCCGCGGGCAACATGTCGGACGCGGAACTCGCGGTGCTCGAACGCGTGGCCTGCCCCTCGGCGGGCGCCTGCGGCGGGCAATACACCGCCAACACCATGGCCTGCGTCTCCGAGGCGGTGGGTCTCGCGCTCCTGAACTCCTCGGGTGCGCCCGCTCCCTATGAGAGCCGCGATCAATATGGCGACTTCTCCGGCCAGGCGGTGATGAACCTGATCGAGAAGAACATCCGCGCGCGCGACATTGTCACCCGCCAGAGCCTCGAGAACGCGGCGCGGGTCGTCGCCTGCACCGGCGGCTCGACCAACGCGGGCCTGCATCTTCCGGCCATCGCGCATGAGGCGGGCATCGACTTCGACCTGCTCGACGTGTGCAACATCTTCCTCGACACGCCCTATTTCGTGAACCTGCGCCCGGGCGGTGAATACGTCGCCAAGGATCTGCACGAGCAGGGCGGCGTGCCGGTGGTGATGAAGGAGCTGCGCAAGGCGGGGCTGCTGCACGAGGATTGCATCACCGCCTCGGGCAAGAGCCTGGGCGAGGAGCTGGACCTGATCGAGCGCGAGGCCGATGGCCGCGTAATCCACACCGTCGCCAACCCGATCACCAAGACCGGCGGCGTCGTCGGTCTCAAGGGCAACCTCGCCCCCGATGGTGCGATCGTGAAGGTCGCGGGCATGCCGGCCGAGGATCAGGTCTTCACCGGCCCGGCCCTCGTCTTCGAATGCGAGGAAGAGGCCTTCGAGGCGGTGCGCCGCCGCGACTACGCCGAGGGCGACGTGATCGTCATCCGCAACGAGGGCCCGGCGGGCGGCCCCGGCATGCGCGAGATGCTTTCGACCACCGCCGCGCTTTCGGGGCAGGGCATGGGCAAGAAGGTGGCACTCATCACCGATGGCCGCTTCTCGGGTGCCACCCGCGGCTTCTGCGTCGGCCACGTCGGCCCCGAAGCCGCGCATGGCGGGCCGATCGCGCTTCTCAAGACCGGCGACATGATCACCATCGATGCCACGAAGGGCGAGATTTCGGTCGATCTGTCAGACACCGAGCTCGCGGAGCGCAAGGGCGCCTGGAAGGGCCCTCGCACCAATGACTACACCGCCGGTGCGCTGTGGAAATACGCCCAGCTCGTCGGTTCGGCCCGCAAGGGGGCCGTGACCCATCCCGGTGCCGCCGGCGAAAGCCACGTCTACATGGACCAGTGAGGCCGGGCCTGCCGCGCCTGTCGCGGCGCCTGTCCCGCCTGCGCCACGCCGCGCCAAAGGAGCAGGGTGCTGCGCCTTCGCCCTTGCGGCTGGCGGGGGCGGACTGGGCCTGGCGGCCCGAGGCCTGGGCTGGCGCCACGCCGGGCGCGGGGCCGCTGCCCGCGGCGTCGGGGGCCGGTCTGTGCGGCGGCGTGCAGCTCTTTCACGACGCCACCGCCCCCGATCTGCAGATCGAACGGCCCGCCCCCGACCCGCAGGGCCCTTGGCCGCTGCGACTTTGCGCCGAGGGTTTCGACGGCAGTTTCCTGAGCCTCGCCATCGCGCTGCCCGAGGCGGCGCTGGTCGGGCTGGAGCGGCGGCATCTCCTCGGGATCGATGTCGATCTCGGCGCGCAGGGCGCGCCGCGAAGCTTCGCGCGGCTCAACCTGCGGCAGGGTCCCAACAGCGAGACCCTGCTGCGCAGCCTGCCCTTGGGCGAACCCACCGGCACCGAGTTCGACCTGTGGGGCATCGACACCGCGCCCGAGCGGGTCGAATCGGGCTGGATCGACCTGATCTTCGAAGCCCCGCTGCCTGCGCGGATCGAAATCCGCGATCTGGTGATCGCCCGCAGGCCGCGCGCCTCCTTCTGAGCCCTGCGGCTGACGTCGCGTCCGGGGTGACGCGCGCGTCAATCGCGGCCAGTCTGCGGCCACGAGGGAGGCCCGCATGTCCAGATATCCAAAGCTCTTGTCGCCGATCACGCTGGGGCCTCTGAGCCTGCCCAATCGGGTGCTGATGGGCTCGATGCACACCGGACTCGAGGAAACCGGCGATTGGGACCGCGTCTCCACCTTCTATGCCACGCGCGCGCGCGGCGGTGTCGGGCTGATGGTGACGGGCGGCATGGCGCCCAACCGAGAGGGCGGCGTCTATCCCGGCGCGGCGGGGCTGTTCACCCAAGATGATATCGCCAATCATGGCCGCGTCACGCGGGCGGTGCATGAGGCGGGCGGGCGGATCGCGATGCAGATCCTGCACGCCGGGCGCTACGCCTATTCCAAGCACTGCGTCGCCCCTTCGGCGATCCGCGCCCCGATCAGCGCCTTTACCCCCAACGCGCTCGACGAGGCGGGGATCGAAAAGCAGATTTCCGACATCGCCACCGCCGCGGCCCGCTCGGTCGAGGCGGGCTATGACGGGGTCGAGGTGATGGGGTCGGAGGGCTATTTCCTCAACCAGTTCCTCGCGCCGCGCACCAACCGCCGCGACGACCGCTGGGGCGGCTCCCTCGAAAACCGGATGCGCCTTCCGGTCGAGGTGGTGGCCCGCGTGCGCGCGTCGCTGGGCCCGGAAAAGCTGCTGATCTACCGCATCTCGCTTCTCGACCTCGTGTCGGAGGGGCAGGACTGGTCCGAGATCGTGGCGCTGGCCCATGCCGTGACCGAGGCCGGGGCGGATGTGCTCAACACCGGCATCGGCTGGCACGAGGCGCGGGTGCCGACCATCGTGACGAGCGTGCCGCGCGCCGCCTTCGCGCATCTGACCGCGAAGCTGCGCGCCGAAGTCTCGGTGCCGGTCGTCGCCTCGAACCGGATCAACACGCCCGAGGTGGCCGAGGAGATCCTCGCCGAAGGGCAGGCCGACATGATCTCCATGGCGCGGCCCTTCCTCGCCGATCCCGATTTCGTCGCCAAGGCGGCACGGGGCGAGGCCGCGCGCATCGCGCCCTGCATCGCCTGCAACCAGGCCTGCCTCGATCACACCTTCTCGGGCAAGCTGTCGTCCTGCCTTGTCAATCCGCGCGCCTGCCACGAGACGGAGCTGGTGCTCGAACCCGTCGCCGCCCCGCGCCGCATCGCGGTGGTGGGGGCGGGGCCCGCCGGGCTTTCGGCGGCGCTGGCGCTGGCCGAGCGGGGCCATGCGGTCACGCTGTTCGACAAGGCCGACCGCATCGGCGGGCAGCTGCACCACGCCGCCGCGATCCCCGGCAAGGAGGAGTTTCGCGGGCTGATCGGCTGGTTCGAGACCGAACTGGCTGCCAGCGCCATCGAGGTGAAACTGGGTCACGCGCCGCAGGCCGAGGCGCTGTCGGGCTTTGACGAGGTGATCGTCGCCACCGGGGTGCGCCCGCGCGATCCGGCCCTTCCGGGGCAGGAGGGGCCGAACGTCATCTCCTATGCCGATCTGCTCTCGGGTCGGGCCGAGGCCGGGCCGCGCGTCGCGGTGGTGGGCGCGGGCGGCATCGGCTTCGACGTGGCCGAATATCTCGTGACCGGGCACAGCACCACCATTGATGCGCCCGCATGGCGCGCCGAATGGGGCGTGGCCGATCCGTCGGTTTCGCGCGGCGGCCTCGCCCCCGAGGGCCCGCGCCCCGATCCCGCGATCCGGCGCGTGACGCTTTTGCAGCGCAAGGCCGAGAAGCTGGGCAAGCGGCTCGGCAAGACCACCGGCTGGGTGCACCGCGCAGGGCTTCAGATGCGCGCGGTGGAGATGCTGGGCGGCGTGAGCTACGAGCGCATCGGTGCGCAGGGGCTGCATGTCACCACGCCCGAGGGGCCGCGGCTGATCGAGGCCGACACCGTCGTGCTCTGCGCAGGCCAGGAGAGCGAACGGGGGCTGGCCGATGCGTTGCTGACGCTTGGGGTCGAGGCGCATGTGATCGGCGGCGCCGATGTCGCCGCCGAGCTCGACGCCAAGCGCGCGATCGACCAGGGCACGCGGCTCGCCGCCCGACTCTAGCTGTTTCCGCCTGCGCATCGATTGAGGGCGAACCGCTTTATTGTCAGGGGCCTGACCCAATCATGCCCGAATCTGCCATCACACAGGGAGCCGATCGAAACGACAACGACGGAGACCGGCCATGGACAGGCTGACAGAGATGGAGGCCTTTGCCACCGTGGTGGACCAGGGCGGGTTCACCGATGCGGCCCGCAAGATGGGGATCTCCAAATCCGCCGTCTCGAAGCATGTCTCCTCGCTCGAAGCGCGGCTCGGCGCGCGGCTGTTGAACCGCACCACGAGGCGCGTCAGCCCGACCGAGATCGGGCTGGCCTATTACGACCGGGCGCGCCGCGTCCTGAACGATGCGGGCGAGGCCGACGCGCTGGTCACCTCGATGCAATCGGCGCCATCGGGGCTCTTGCGGATCTCGGTCGCCACCGATTTCGGGGTCAATCATCTGAGCCCGGTCCTGGGCGATTTCCTGCAGGAATTTCCGGACATCACCGTCAACATGGTGCTCAACAACCGCTTCGTGGAGCTGATCTCCGAGGGCTTCGACATGGCGGTGCGCATCGGCGAGCTGGAGGACAGCACGCTGCGCGCGCGCAAGCTGACCGAGACCTCCAAGAAGATGATCGCCTCGCCCGCCTATTTCGAGCGCTACGGCCGCCCCGCCCGGATCGACGATCTCAACGAGCACAAGCTGCTGCATTACTCCAACGCCTCGAACGGCGCGGTGTGGAAGCTGACCGCGCCCTCCGGTGAAAAGCGGCAGGTGCGCACCGCGGGCTGGCTGACGGTCAACGACGGCCAATCACTGCTCAATGCCTGCATCGGCGGCCTCGGCATCGCCTACCTGCCGTCCTTTCTCTATGCGGACGCGCTGAAGAAGGGACTGGTGGAGGAGGCGATTCCGAACCTGCCGACCGAGACGCAAGGGATCTACGCGGTCTACCCGCCGGGTCGCTTCACCCAGCCGAAGGTGCGCGCCTTCATCGATTTTCTGGTCGAGGCTTTCGCCGAAAAGGGCCCCGACACCTGGTAGGCCCCGGCTGCGGCGCCTCTCCTCAGCCTTCCGCCGCCAGCGCCTCGACCCGGCGGTTGGCGGCGCGGCCTTCGGCGGTGGCGTTGGAGGCGCGGGGGGCGAGCCAGCCCGCGCCCCGCGCCTCAACCCTCGCCCCATTGATGCCGTGATCGCGCAGCAGCCGGTCGCGCACCG
>NZ_JAMYXC010000020.1 GCF_024159025.1 Limimaricola litoreus | reverse complement strand
GGCGCGGGTGACGAGGCCGGGATCGGGCGCGGCGGGGCTCTGCGGCCGCACGGCGGGCGGCGGCGCGGGCGCCTCTCCTTCCAGCAGCGGGATCGGCAGTTGCAGATGCACCGGCCGCGGACGCCGCTCGCCGAAACCGACGAAGGCGCGGTCGAGCAGCGCATAAGCGTGCTCGGCGTCGCGCGCCTCCTCGGACCAGGCCGTGACCGCCGCGGCGGCACCGCGCTGGTCGCGCATCTCGTGCAGCCGGTGATCGGCCGGGCCGCCACCCGGCAGGCACGAGGAGATCGCCAGCACCGAGACGCTGTCCGACCAGCTCTGCCCCAGCGGCGTCATCAGGTTGCACAGTCCCGGTCCCGAGATCACGCAAGCCACGCCGGGCCGCCCGGTGGCGCGGGCATAGCCGTCGGCCATGAAACCCGCCCCCTGCTCGTGACGCGCCAGCACATGACGCAGCCCGGCCGCGTCGAGACCGCGGTAGATCTCCTGGTTGTGGACACCGGGGATGCCGAACACCACCTCGACGCCGTGCTCGGCCAAGGCCCGGGCCAGTTGCACCCCGAGGGGGCGGCGGATCTGCTGCATCACGACCTCCAGAATTCGCGGGTGACGACGACCAGAACCACCAGCAGTTCGAGCCGGCCGATGAACATGGCCATGATGAGGATCCACTTCGAAGCTTCGGGCAGCGGCGCGAAATTGCCCGCCGGGCCGATGATCGGGCCAAGGCCGGGGCCGACATTGGCGATCGAGGTCGCCGCCCCCGAGACGCTGGTGATGAAATCGAGCCCGGTCAATGACAACAGTACCGAGGTGATGCCGATCGAGACGATGAACACCACGAAGAAGGACATGACCGAGGACAGCACGTCGGCGGGGACGGGGCGACCGTCATAGCGCGGCGTGAAGACGCCATGGGGCTGGTGGATCTTGCGGATCTGCGCCGCGATCGAGGCGAAGAGGATCTGGTAGCGGAAGATCTTGACCGAGCAAGCGGTCGAGCCCGCGCAGCCGCCGATCAACCCCAGAAAGAAGAACATCGCCACCGGGAACGGCCCCCAGCCCATGTAGTCGGCACTGGCATAGCCGGTGCCGGACATGATCGAGATCACGTTGAACAGCGATTCGCGGAAGGCGATCTCGGTGAAGCCATGGCTGTAATCGGCCAGCGACAGCGAGATCAGCAGCACGCTCGCCATGATCGTCAGGAAGAAATCGCGCACCTGCGTGTCGCGCAGCAGGGGCCGCGCCTGGCCCGCGGCCAGCTGCACGTAGCGCACGAAGGGCAAGGCGGCGAGGAACATGAAGACCGAGGCGACGTAATGCACCCCTGCGCCGTAGCCCGAGAAGGAGGCATCCGAATTGGCGAAGCCGCCGGTGGCGATGGTGGTCATCGCGTGCACGGCCGCGTCGAAGGGCTCCATTCCGGCGGTGATGTAGGCCAGCATGCAGGCCAGCGTCATGCCGACGTAGATCCCCGCGATGCCGCTGGCGATCTCGGCCGCGCGGGGCAGGATCTTGCCCATCGTCTCAAAGGCCTCCGAGCGGAACACCTGCATGCCGCCGACCTTGAGTTCGGGCAGGAACACCATCGCCACGACGATGATGCCGATGCCGCCGAGCCATTGCAGGATGCCGCGCCACAGCAGGATGCCGTGCGGCAGATCGTCGAGCCCGTTGAGCACGGTGCCGCCGGTGGTGGTGATGCCCGACATCGCCTCGAACACCGCATCGGTGACATTGGCCCCCGTGGCGCCCAGCATGAAGGGCAGTGCCCCGAAGAAAGGCAGCGCGATCCAGACCGAGGAGGTCAGCAGGAAGGTCTGGCGCAGCGTCAGCTTGGGCTTCACGCCATTGTGGCACGACAGCGCCATCAGGATACCGGTGAGCAGCGTCAGCACCGCGCTTTCGAGAAAGACCGGCCAATGGCCGTTCTGCGCCGCGATATCGGCCAGCATCGGGCCCAGCATGGTCAGGCCCAGCACTGCCAGCAACAGGCCGTTCACATATCCGACGGGGCGCAGGTCGATCATGCCGGAGCGTTGGCCCAGCCCCCCTGCCCTGTCAAGCGAAGGGGGCGGGCCCGCGACGGAACGTGGCGCGCCTGCCGCGGCACCGGCAGGCGCTGCCGCCTCAGCCGGCGTGCAGCAGGCTCGCGAAGAGCTGCGGATCGAGGCTTTCGGCCGCGAAGGTCTCGCCTTCGGTCAGCAGGCTCACCGCGTCGTGGCTGTGCAGGCTTTCCTGATGGCTGGCCATGACGCGGAAATCGCCGATGCGCGGATCGGCCATCAGCTGCTCGGCGAAAAGCCGCGCCGCGTCCTCGACGAAGATCGGGTTGGCGGCGTTGAGCTCGGCAAAGGCCTGCTCGTCCTCGCGTTTGACCATCACCTGCGTCTCGGTGGGCACGGCGGCGCGCGCCATTTCCACCAGATCCTCGAACCACAGCACCGGGCCGGGCTGGGCCACGACCGAAAGCCGCGCCACCGAACGCTGCGAATGCGGCGTGGCGAGCTGGCCGCGGAACTGGCGCGCATGCTCGGAAAGTTCGAGAGAACACGGACAGGTCGAGGAATAGACATAATCGAGGTGGATGATCTTCTTGGCCACACCGGCCTGTTCCACCAACTCGAGCGTGAGGTCGTAATATTGATAGCCCGACAGGCCGGAGCGCAGCGAGGGGCGCAGCATCGGGAAGCGCACGCGCATCTGGATGCGCGCGTCGAAGCTCTTGAGATCGGCGATGTAATCGGCCAGCGCCGCCTCGATCACGTCGAAGGAAAAGGTCTTGTCGGCATGGCGGTAGAAGGACCGCATGATGCGCGACATGTTGATGCCCTTCTTCTCGGCCTCGAGGCTGACCGTGCCGGTCACGCTGGCTTCGAGCGCGATGTCGCCGCCGTCGCGGGTGTGGAACCTGATCGGCAGGCGGAAGTTCGAGATGCCGACATGCTGGATCGCCCGCGCCGCGCCGCGGATCAGGCTGGAGGGGCCGTTCTGCAGATCGGGCAGCATCGCGCGGTAGGCCTCGTCGACGACGAAATCCTCCGGGTAGGCGCGCGCCAGCGCCGGGTAGTTCGACACGTCCTGCCCGGGCACCAGCCGCCCGACCATCGGGTCGAGCGCGGCGACTTCTTCTGGCGTGGCATGCGCCGCCCAGCTGCGCAGCAGCCGCAGCGCCGTGGCCGCGTCATCGCGGTCGGGCACGGGTTGGGACGTTTGGGCGCGATGCAGATCGCGAGTGGCTTGTGTCACGAGGGAGATCCTCCGGTCGGGTCGACCCCCACCATATAGGAGGTCTGCGAGTGAAGTTCAGGCCCCCGGCCGTCCGCCCGGCCCGGTTTGTCCGGGCTCAGATGGCCGCGATGGCATGTCTCAGATCCTCGATCAGATCTTCGGCATCCTCGAGCCCGACAGACAACCGGATCAGACCCGGTGTGATTCCAAGCGCCGCTTTCTGAGGCTCCGGCAGCCTTTGATGCGTGGTCGAGGCCGGATGGGTGGCGATTGACTTGGCATCGCCAAGGTTGTTCGAAATGATCACGATGTCGAGAGAATTCAGAAGCTTGAACGCAGCTTCGCGCGAACCTGCGTCAAATACGACAACGGTGCCGCCCGCCCCCATCTGCCGCAGCGCCAGATCGTGCTGCGGATGGCTGGGCAATCCGGGGTAGAGCACCTGCGTCAGCTTGGCCTCCTCAGCCAGCGCTTCGGCGATGCGCCCGGCGCTCTCGGTCTGCGCCTTGACGCGCAGCTCGATGGTCTCGAGCCCCTTGAGCATCAGCCATGCGTTGAAGGGCGAGAGCGAGCCGCCGGTGTGCTTCATGTAGGGCTCGACCGTGCTGCGGATGTGCTCCTCGGTGCCGAGGATCACCCCACCCAGCGCCCGGCCCTGCCCGTCGATGTGCTTGGTGGCCGAGTAGACCACCACGTCGGCCCCTTGGGCGATGGCGTCCGAATAGACCGGCGTGGCGAAGACGTTGTCGCAGACCACCTTGGCGCCGACCGCATGGGCCAGCTCGGAGACGGCCCCGATATCGACCACCTCCAGCGCCGGGTTCGAGACGCTCTCGAAGAACACCGCCGCGGTGTCCTCGCGGATCGCACCCTTCCATTCATCGATGTTCTTGCCGTCGACAAAGGTCACCTCGACGCCGTAGCGCGGCAGGATCTCTTCGAGGATGTAGAGGCAAGAGCCGAACAGCGCCCGAGCGGAGACGACGTGATCGCCGGCCTTGAGCATGGAGGTCAGCGCACCGTTGACCGCGGCCATGCCCGAGGCGCAGGCAAAAGCGGCCTCGGCGCCCTCCAGGCTCGCCAGACGGTCCTCGAACATCTTGACCGTCGGGTTGCCGTAACGGGCATAGATGAACTCGTCGCCCTCGATCTTGAGAAAGCGCTGCTCGGCGGCCTCGGCGCTGTCGTAGACGAAGCCCTGCGTCATGAAGATCGCCTCGCTCACCTCGCCATACTGGCTGCGGCGCGAGCCTGCGTGAACGGCACGGGTGCGTTTGCGATACTCGGTCATGTTCTGGCCTCCGGGCCCGGTTGTTGCGGCGCAGCCCCCCGGACGGGGCCCCCTGTCTGACGTCGCGATAGCCCCCGCCCCGGTTTCGGTCAAGCGGGCCCTCCCGCGCGGCCGCCGCTTGCATTCATCGTCCCAACTGCCAGTCTCGCCCCGTCACAGCAGGAGAGCCGTCCATGTCCGCCCCCATCGATCTGCATTACTGGCCCACGCCCAACGGCTGGAAGGTCTCCATCGCGCTCGAGGAGATGGGCCTGCCCTACTCGGTGCATCTCGTCGATATCGGCGCGGGCGACCAGCGCCGACCCGAATTCCTCGCGCTGTCGCCCAATGGCCGGATGCCCGCGATCACCGATCCCGAGGGGCCGGACGGCGCACCGATCTCGCTGTTCGAGAGCGGCGCAATCTTGCAATATCTCGCCCGCAAGACCGGCCGCTTCTGCGGCGCGACGGAGCGGGCGCGCATCGCAGTCGATCAATGGCTGATGTGGCAGATGGGAGGGCTTGGCCCGATGGCGGGGCAAGCGCATCATTTCCTGCACTATGCCCCGGGCCTGACGCCGCCGCAGGACATCCCCTATGCCAAGGACCGCTACCGCGCGGAGGTTGCCCGGCTATACGGCGTGCTCGACGGCCAGCTCGCCTCGCACGAGTTCGTGGCCGGGGCGGACTTCACCATCGCCGACATGGCCTGCTTTCCCTGGGCGCGGCTCTGGGCGCGGCAGGAGCAGAGGATCGAGGACTTCCCCCATATGCGCCGCTGGCTCGACGCGCTGGAGGCCCGCCCCGCCACCGCACGCGGCGTGGCGCTGCATCTCGACAAGCGGCAGGGCACGGCCAACCGCGAGCAGCAAGAGCACATGTTCGGGCAGCGCTGAACGCGAAACCGCCGGAGCCTTTCGGCGCCGGCGGTCCTTGTGCGCTCGAAGGCGGGTCTAGTCCTCGGTCTGGATCATGTAGCTTTGCAGCGCCGCGATCTGCAGCCACAGAAACACGAAGAGCACCGCCGGAAAGGCGAAGGTCTCGATCTTGACCCACATCTCCTCGGACTGGGTGCGCCAGACGACCTCGTTGGCGAGTGCCAGTACCGCGAACATCGCCGCCAACCTGCGGGTCAGCTTGAGCCAGCCCTCATGGCGCATCGGCAGCGCCTCGCCCATCACCCATTCGAGCGGACTGCGGCCCAGCGCCAGCCCCGCCCCGAGGATCGCGGCGAAGAGGCCGTAGACGATGGTGGTCTTCATCATGAAGAACCGCTCGTCGTTGAACCACGCGGTCAGCCCGCCGAAGAAGATCACCATGAAGGCGGTGAAGACCTGCATCCGGCTCAGCGCCCCGGTCAGCGCCCAGAGCGCGGCCATGGCCGCGAGCAGGATCGGGATGAAGATCAGCGTGGCGAGGATGAAGCCCGAATATTCGGTCCCCGCGATCACGAAGCTGTCCTCCTTGAGCCGCAGGTAGACGAGGAAGAAGGCCAGCGTCGGGCCCAGTTCCAGCGCCTGCTTGAGCCAGGGGTTGATCTCGCGTTTCGCCATTCTCGCTCTCCCATCCGGCGCGGGCGGCGCCGTCAGCGCGGCCAGTCATACGCATCGTGCGGGCGTTCGGCCAGAGCCTCCCGACAGGGCCTCCACGAGGAACAAGCTCTTGTGACACATCGTTATCACGAAAACGTCAAAGGAGTCCGCGATTCATGTTCGAAGCGCTGCAGGCCGATCTTGCCTCGGGGTTCCGCGCCACCGGCCCATGGGTGGCCGCGATGCGCCTGACGGCCGCGATCCTGCTCACGGGGCTGATAGGGGTGGAGCGCGAGTGGCGCGGCAAGCCTGCGGGGCTCAGAACCCATATTCTGGTGGGCCTCGCGGCGGCGCTCTTCGTGATGCTGGGCCAGGAGGTCACCCAGCTCGATTTCGGTGGCGTCGACGACAAGCGGATCGATCCCCTCCGCCTGATCGAAGCGGTGACCTCGGGCGTGGCCTTCCTCGCCGCCGGGATCATCTTCACCAGCCAGGGCGAGGTGCGCAATATCACCACCGGTGCCTCGCTTTGGCTCGCGGGCGCGGTGGGCCTGGGTTGCGGTGCGGGGCAGATCCCGCTCGCCGCGATGGCGAGCGTGCTGGTGGTCGTGGTGCTGATGCTGCTGCGAGAGGTCGAGCGGCTCTTGGGCTGGCACGACTAGGCCAGATCGCCCTCCGCACCGGTGAGCGCGCGGGCGAACTCTTCGGGGTCGAAGGGTGCCAGATCGTCGATCTGCTCGCCCACCCCGATCGCATGGATCGGCAGGCCGAAACGGTCGGCCAGCGCCACCAGAACGCCGCCGCGCGCCGTGCCGTCGAGCTTGGTCATCACCAGGCCCGAGACATCGGCGATATTGCGGAAGATCTCGACCTGGTTCAGCGCGTTCTGCCCGGTCGTGGCATCGAGCACCAGAAGCGTGTTGTGCGGCGCGTCGGGGTCCTTCTTGCGGATCACGCGGACGATCTTCGACAGCTCCTCCATCAGGTCCTGACGGTTCTGCAGGCGTCCGGCGGTGTCGATCAGCAGAAGATCCGCGCCATCGGCCTGCGCTTTCGTCATGGCATCAAACGCGAGGCTCGCGGGGTCCGTGCGCTGCGGCGCGGTCATCACCGGCACGCCGGCGCGGTCGCCCCAGATCTGCAGCTGTTCGACCGCCGCCGCGCGGAACGTGTCACCGGCGGCGATCACCACCGACTTGCCAGCCTCGCGGAACTGGCTGGCGAGCTTGCCGATGGTCGTGGTCTTGCCCGAGCCGTTGACCCCGACGACGAGGACCACCTGCGGCGTCTTGGCATAAAGCGGCATGGGCCGCGCCACCGGCTCCATGATCCGGGCGATCTCCCCCGCCAGCAGGTCCTTGATCTCGGGCACCGAGAGCTTCCGGCCCATCCGCCCCTCGGCGATGTTGGCGGTGACGCGCAGCGCCGTCTCCACGCCCATGTCGGACTGGATCAGCAGCTCTTCGAGCCGCTCCAGCATCGCGTCGTCGAGCTCGCGGCGTGGCGCGGCGGCACTGCCCTTGCCGAAGAGACGGCCCAGCAGCCCGGGTTTTTCGGGCTCGGGCGTTACCGGAGCAGGCTCCGGTTCGGGGGCGGGCTCCGGTTCGGGGGCAGGCTCCGGCGCAGGCGCCTCGGGCACCGCCGGTGCGGGCGGCGTCACCGGGGCGGCGGGCATGCCCGGCGTCACCGGCGGGGCGACGGCGGATCGGAGCATTCCGAAGTTTCGAAGATCTTCGACACCACCGCCTTCGGCTTCCGCGAGATCCGTGTGGAA
>NZ_JAMYXC010000138.1 GCF_024159025.1 Limimaricola litoreus | reverse complement strand
GCCCCGGCTCCGGCCCGCGCAAGGCCGGCGACCGCGACCGCGCCGACAACAAGAAGGCCAAGCCCGCCGGCAAGGGCGGCGGCGACAACCGCCGCTCCGGCAAGCTGACGCTGAACCAGGCGCTGTCGGGCGAGGGCGGACGCCAGCGCTCCATGGCGCAGATGAAGCGCAAGCAGGAGCGGGCGCGCCAGAAGGCGATGGGCGGCCCCGTCCAGCGCGAGAAGGTGACGCGCGACGTGCAGCTGCCCGAGATGATCACCGTGGGCGAACTGGCCAATCGCATGGCCGAGCGTGTGGCCGACGTGGTCAAGTCGCTGATGAACAACGGCATCATGGCGACGCAGAATCAGTCGATCGACGCCGACACCGCCGAGCTGATCATCGAGGATTTCGGCCACCGCGTTGTCCGCGTCTCGGATGCCGACGTCGAGCAGGTGATCGAGCAGGTCAAGGACAAGCCCGAGGACCTGCAGGACCGCGCGCCGATCATCACCGTCATGGGCCATGTCGACCACGGCAAGACCTCGCTGCTGGATGCGATCCGCAAGACCAAGGTCGTCTCGGGCGAGGCCGGTGGCATCACCCAGCACATCGGCGCCTACCAGGTCGATGCGGCCAATGGCACGCGGCTGACCTTCCTCGACACGCCGGGCCACGCCGCCTTCACCTCGATGCGGGCCCGCGGCGCGCATGTGACGGACATCGTGGTTCTGGTGGTCGCGGCCGATGATGCGGTCATGCCGCAGACCATCGAGGCGCTGAACCACGCCAAGGCCGCCAAGGTGCCGATGATCGTGGCGATCAACAAGATCGACAAGCACGAGGCCAACCCCGACAAGGTCCGCACGGACCTGCTCCAGCACGAGGTCATCGTCGAAAAGATGTCCGGCGACGTGCAGGACGTCGAGGTGTCGGCGATCTCCGGCAAGGGTCTCGACCAGCTGCTCGAAGCCATCGCGCTGCAATCCGAGATCCTCGAGCTCAAGGCCAACCCGAACCGTCCGGCGCAGGGCGCCGTGATCGAGGCGCAGCTCGACGTGGGCCGCGGCCCGGTCGCGACCGTCCTTGTGCAGAACGGCACGCTCAGGCGCGGCGACATCTTCGTCGTGGGCGAGCAGTGGGGCAAGGTCCGCGCGCTGGTGGACGACAAGGGCGAGCGTGTCGAGGAGGCCGGTCCCTCGGTCCCCGTCGAGGTGCTGGGTCTCAACGGCACGCCCGAGGCGGGCGACGTGCTCAACGTCGTCGAGACCGAGGCGCAGGCCCGCGAGATCGCCGAGTACCGTGCCAGCGCCGCCAAGGAAAAGCGCGCCGCCGCCGGTGCCGCGACGACCCTCGAGCAGCTGATGGCCAAGGCCAAGGACGACCAGAACGTCTCGGAGCTGCCGGTGGTGGTGAAGTCGGACGTGCAGGGCTCGGCCGAAGCCATCGTTCAGGTGATGGAGAAGATCGGCAATGACGAGGTCCGGGTCCGGGTGCTGCATTCGGGCGTCGGCGCGATCACCGAAAGCGACATCGGCCTTGCCGAGGCGTCGGGTGCGCCGGTCTTCGGCTTCAACGTCCGGGCCAACGCGCCCGCGCGTCAGGCCGCGAACCAGAAGGGCGTCGAGATCCGCTACTACAGCGTGATCTACGACCTCGTGGACGACGTGAAGGCGGCGGCCTCGGGCCTGCTGTCGAACGAGATCCGCGAGAAGTTCATCGGCTATGCCAACATCAAGGAGGTCTTCAAGGTCTCCAATGTCGGCAAGGTCGCGGGCTGCCTCGTCACCGAAGGCGTCGCCCGCCGCTCTGCCGGCGTCCGCCTGCTGCGCGACAACGTGGTCATCCACGAAGGCACGCTCAAGACGCTTAAGCGCTTCAAGGACGAAGTGTCCGAGGTGCAGTCGGGCCAGGAATGCGGCATGGCCTTCGAGAACCACGAGGACATCCGCCCCGGCGACGTCATCGAGATCTTCGAGCGGGAATCGGTCGAGCGGTCGCTCTGATCCGGGTTTCGCCGTGGAGCGACAAGAGGGCGGCCTTCGGGCCGCCCTTTTTCGTGCGAGCCTTCCGCATTGCGTGGCACGGCGCCTGAAACGGGTGATGATCGTCGGGCGACCCGGAGCGGTTCGACCCCCGGCCGTCTTCCGCTTCATCTGCGCGAAGCCGACCCAGGGCTTGGGCTGCATCCTTGCCTTCAGGGGGCGTCGCCGTCTGGCGTGGCCGGGGCGAGGTCCGAAGCTGTCCGGGCGGGCTGTCGCAGGCGGTGGCGCGCGGCAATCTCGGCCTGCCGCATCGCTGAACGGAAAAAAGGGACGGCATGAGCCGTCCCTTTCGCGTTCGGATACTCGTGAAACTCTCTACGCGAAAGGGCGTCAGGCAGCCGCGACCGGGCCATTGGCGGGGCGGCCCTCATAGAGGCGTTCGCCGACGCGGATCAGCATCCGGCCGTTTTCGAGTTGCTTGACCAAAAGACCCTGCACCGAAATGCAGCTACCGATGATGATGGTTTGCAGCATGATGGACTCCTCAGCTTTGGCGTGAGTCCATTATAAGAGCGATTTGGTGAACAACCTATTCCACGTGACGCGTTTGTGAGGCGGATTGGAACCAAACGCGCGGAACGTCGCGACATCAGGATCGCCTAGGTCGTGCGTTCCTTAGATCCAGTCTCGCAATACGGGAATGAGCGGCAGGTCGGCCGGCGGCATCGGGTAATCGCGCAGCCGGTTCGGGCGCACCCATGCGAGGTCCTGATTCTCGCGGCCCTGCACCGCGCCCTGCCAGCGGCGGCAGGCGAAGAGCGGCATCAGCAAATGAAAGCTCTCATAGGCATGGCTGGCAAAGGTCAGCGGCGCGAGGCAGCTTTCCTGCGTGTCGATGCCCAGCTCCTCGTGCAGCTCGCGGATCAGCGCCGCCTCCGGGCTTTCGCCCGGCTCGACCTTGCCGCCCGGAAACTCCCACAGCCCGGCCATGGACTTGCCCTCGGGGCGCTGCGCGAGCAGCACCCTTCCATCGGCATCGATCAGGGCGACGGCAGAAACAAGGACGATCTTCACGAGCGGTAGTCGGCGTTGATCTCGATGTAGCGATGCGTGAGGTCGCAGGTCCAGGCCACGGCCTCGCCCGCGCCGAGCCCGAGATCGACGGCAATGACGATCTCCTGCCCCTTCATGTAGGCGGCGGCCTTTTTCTCGCTGTAGGCTGGACTGACCCAACCCTTCTCGGCCACGAGGATCTCGCCGAAGCGGATCGTGAGCCGGTCGCGGTCGGCCTCGGCGCCGGACTTACCCACCGCCATGACGACGCGGCCCCAGTTGGGGTCCTCACCCGCGATCGCGGTCTTCACGAGCGGCGAATTGGCGGTCGCCATCGCCACCTTGCGGGCATCCGTGTCGGAGGCCGCGCCGGTGACGCGGATCTCGACGAACTTGGTCGCGCCCTCGCCGTCGCGCACCACCTGATGCGCGAGGTCGAGCATGACGCGCTCCAGCCCGGCCGCAAAATCGGCATTGCCGGTGGCGTCGACGCCCGAGGCCCCGGTCGCCGCCATCAAGAGCGTGTCGGAGGTCGAGGTGTCGCTGTCGACGGTGATGCAGTTGAAGGTCCGGTCGGTGATCTCGCGCAGCAGGTCCTGCAGCGCGGGCTGATCGTGCTTCGCATCGGTGAAGATGTAGACCAGCATCGTCGCCATGTCGGGCGCGATCATGCCCGAGCCCTTGGCGATACCGGCGATCTTCACCGGTTTGCCGTCGATCTCGACCGTTTCGGTCGCGCCCTTGGGGAAGGTGTCGGTGGTCATGATGGCGCGCGCGGCACCCTCGATGCCCGAGGGCTCAAGCGCGGCATTCAGCTCTTCGAGCTTGGCCACGATCCGGTCATGCGGCAGCGGCTCGCCGATCACCCCGGTGGAGGAGGTGAAGACGCGGGCCGCGTCTATGCCGGTGGCGCCTGCCACGGCGGCGCAGATTTCGGCCACGGAGCGCTCGCCCGCCTGCCCGGTGAAGGCATTGGAATTGCCGGAGTTCACCAGGAACGCGGCGCGGGAGGTCTGTGCGCCGATCTTGGCCTCGCAGTCGCGGACGGGGGCCGAGCGGGTGGAGGAGCGCGTGAACACCCCCGCCACCACCGAGCCCGCTGCCAGTTCGGCGAGCGTCACGTCGGTCCGGTTCGCATATCGCACCCCGGCGGCCACGGAGGCGAAACGCACGCCCGCGATCTCGGGCAGGGCGGGAAAGGCGGCGGGCGCCAGGGGCGAGACCGGACCGGCCATGATCAGTTGCCCTCTTCGAGCAGACCGAGGTCGGTCAGCACGGCCGGGTCGAACGCGCCTTCCTCGGGGCGGGTCACATCGGCTTCGCTTTCCAGCTCGGCCAGGCGTTCCTCGATCTTGCCCTGCTGGATCTGGCTGGCGAGATCCTCGCGCACCTCGTCGAGGCTAGGCGCCTCCTGGGTGCGGGTGTCGTCGAGCCGGATGATGTGAAAGCCGAACTGCGTCTCGACCGGGGTCTCGGTGGTCTCGCCCGTTTCGAGCGATGCCACCGCCTCCTGGAACGGGGCGACCATCATGCCATCGGCGAACCAGCCGAGGCTGCCGCCCTGCGCGCCCGAGCCCGGATCGGTCGAGACCTCCTTGGCCACCTCCGCGAAGTCCTCGCCCGCCTCAAGCCGCTCCATCACGGCTTGCGCCTCTTCCTCGGTCTCCACGAGGATGTGGCTGGCGTTGTATTCCTTGGTCGCCTCGGCATCGGCGAAGGCCTCGTCATAGGCGGCCTGCAGCTCTTCGTCCGAGACCTCTTCGGTCATCATCGCGTTGATCGCCTCGCCCGCGAGCAGCGAGCGGCGCTGGTTCTCGATCGCGTATTCGACCCGGGCCGGGGTCTCGTCCAGCGTGTCGGCCAGCACCTGCTGCTGGACGAGCTGATCGAGGATGCCCTGGAACAGCGCTTCGGGCGGCAGTTGCTGGTACTGCTGCGGCAGCTGGCTGCGGGTGATGATCATCTCGCCCAGGGTGATCTCGGTGCCGTTCACGGTGGCGACGACGTCCGAGGCCTGCTGCGCGGAGGCCATCGAGGCGAGGCCGGCCATCAGGGCGGCGGCGGGCAGCGTGCGGATCATGTGGTTTCCTTCCCTCAAGCCGCGCGGGGACCGCGTCCCGGGCGCGACGTTGACACTCGGTCTCCCGCCCCTTACATCGCCGGATGGGCTGGCAAAGGGCGGCACTTGCGCCCTATCTATGCCCCACATGCGGGGGCGACAAGCGACCTCCTTGCAGATCAAGTCACGACGGCAGGAGACAATCGCCAATGCTGGGTATCGGATCGCTGGCCAAGAAGGTCTTCGGCACACCGAACGACCGCAAGATCAAGTCCACGCGACCGCTGATCGAGAAGATCAACGCGCTCGAGCCCGAGTTCCAGGCGCTCGACGACGAGGGGCTCAAGGCCAAGACCGCGGAATTCAAGGAGCGGATCGAAAAGGGCGAGAGCCTCGATCACCTGCTTCCCGAAGCCTTCGCCAACTGCCGCGAGGCCGCGCGCCGTGCGCTGGGGCTGCGCGCCTTCGACACGCAGCTGATGGGTGGCATCTTCCTGCACCAGGGCAACATCGCCGAAATGAAGACCGGCGAGGGCAAGACGCTCGTCGCGACCTTCCCGGCCTATCTCAACGGGCTGTCGGGCAAGGGCGTGCATGTCGTCACCGTCAACGACTACCTCGCCAAGCGCGACGCCGAATGGATGAGCAAGGTCTATGGCGCGCTGGGTCTCACCACGGGCGTGGTCTATCCGCAGCAGCCCGAGGCCGAGAAGAAGGGCGCCTACGCCGCCGACATCACCTATGCGACCAACAACGAGTTGGGCTTCGACTACCTGCGCGACAACATGAAGTCCGAGCTCGCACAGATGAACCAGCGCGGCCACAATTTCGCGATCGTCGACGAGACGGACAGCATCCTGATCGACGAGGCGCGCACGCCGCTGATCATCTCGGGCCCGAGCGAGGACCGCTCGGATCTCTACCGCACCATCGACCGGGTGATCCCCGACCTCACCGACGAGCATTACACGCTCGACGAAAAGACCCGCTCGGTCACCTATACCGACGAGGGCAACGAATTCCTCGAGGCCCGTCTGCAGGCGCTTGACATCCTGCCCGAAGGCCAGACGCTCTACGACCCCGAGAGCACGACCATCGTGCACCACGTCAACCAGGGGCTTCGCGCGCACAAGCTCTTCACCCGCGACAAGGACTACATCGTCCGAGACGGGCAGGCGGTGCTGATCGACGAGTTCACCGGCCGCATGATGCAGGGCCGCCGCCTGTCGGACGGGCTGCACCAGGCGATCGAGGCCAAGGAGGAGCTGGAGATCCAGCCCGAGAACGTGACGCTGGCCAGCGTCACCTTCCAGAACTACTTCCGCCTCTACGACAAGCTCGCCGGCATGACCGGCACGGCGCTGACCGAGGCCGATGAATTCTTCGAGATCTACCGCCTTGGCGTGGTGGAGGTGCCGACCAACCGCCCGATCCAGCGGATCGACGAGCACGATCAGGTCTACCGCACCGCCCGCGAGAAGTTCGAGGGCGTGGTCAAGGCGATCAAGGAAGCGCATGAAAAGCGCCAGCCGATCCTCGTCGGCACCACCTCGATCGAGAAATCCGAGGTGCTGAGTCAGATGCTCGAAAAGGAGGGCATCAGGCACAACGTGCTCAACGCCCGCCAGCACGAGCAGGAGGCGCAGATCATCGCCGATGCCGGCAAGATCGGCGCCGTGACCATCGCCACCAACATGGCCGGGCGCGGCACCGACATCCAGCTTGGCGGCAACGTCGAGCTGAAGGTGCTCGAGGCGCTGGCCGCCGATCCCGAGGCCAACCCCGACGAGATCCGCGCGCGGATCGAGGCCGAGCACGCCGACGAGAAGCAGGCCGTGCTCGACGCGGGCGGGCTCTTCGTGCTCGCCACCGAGCGCCACGAAAGCCGCCGCATCGACAACCAGCTGCGCGGCCGCTCGGGCCGTCAGGGCGATCCGGGCCGCTCGTCGTTCTATCTGTCGCTCGAAGACGACCTGATGCGGATCTTCGGCTCCGAGCGTCTTGAAAAGGTGCTTGCGGGCTTGGGCATGAAGGAAGGCGAGGCGATCGTGCACCCTTGGGTGAACAAGTCGCTGGAGCGCGCGCAGGCCAAGGTCGAGGGGCGCAACTTCGACATCCGCAAGCAGCTCCTGAAATACGACGACGTGATGAACGAGCAGCGCAAGGTGATCTTCTCCCAGCGCCGCGAGATCATGGAGGCGCAGGACCTTTCCGAGATCGTCGCCGACATGCGCCACCAGGTGATCGAGGATCTCGTCGCCACCCATATCCCACCCAAGGCCTATGCCGACCAGTGGGACACCGAAGGGCTCTATGCCCAGGCGATCCAGCGGCTCGGCGTCGATGTGCCGGTGATGAAATGGGCGCAGGAAGAGGGCGTGGACGACGCGGTGATCCGCGAGCGGCTCGAAGAGGCCTCCGACAAGCTGATGGCCGAAAAGACCGAGGCTTTCGGCCCCGAGACCATGAAGAGCATCGAAAAGCAGGTGCTCTTGCAGACCATCGACGCCAAGTGGCGCGAGCATCTCTTGATGCTCGAACATCTGCGCTCCGTCGTGGGCTTCCGTGGCTATGCGCAGCGCGATCCGCTCAACGAGTACAAGACCGAGAGCTTCCAGTTGTTCGAGGGGCTGCTCGACGGGCTGCGCGCCGAGGTGACCGAGAAGCTGGCGCAGGTGCGGCCGATCTCCAAGGAAGAGCAGCAGGCGATGCTGCAGCGCGCGATGCAGGCGCAGGCCGCCCGCGCGCAGGCCGCTGGTGCAGGCGCGCAGGCCGCGGGGGGCGCGGC
>NZ_JAMYXC010000244.1 GCF_024159025.1 Limimaricola litoreus | reverse complement strand
GGCCGAGCCCGAGGCGGCCAAGCCCGCCGAGGAGGAGGACGCCCCGATCCCGATGAGCGCCGCGCGCCGTGCGATCATCCCTGCCGGCCAGCCGCTGCCGCCGCAGCCCTCGGCCAACGAGATCAGCCCCGAGGCGCTCGCCAAGGTCTCCGAGGTGGAGAAGGGCGCCAAGAAGCTGACGCTGATGGAGCTGACCGAAAAGACCTGCAAATGGCCGGTGGGCGATCCCGCGACCGACCAGTTCTGGTTCTGCGGCCTGCCGACGCAATCGGGCAAGCCCTATTGCGAGGCGCATGTCGGCGTCGCCTTCCAGCCGATGTCCTCGCGCCGCGACCGTCGCCGCTGAGCGCGCAGCGCCCGTTTCCTGAAAGGCCGCCCCCTCGGGGGCGGCCTTTTTCGTTCCGTGAAGGCCACGGGCGCAAACTTGCGAATTATTCGCAATCCAGTTGACTTCCTGCGAATGGTTCGCATCTTGTCGGGAGCAGAGTTCCTGACACCCGGAGACCATAGATGCGCCCCCTGCCCCTTCTCGCCCTCGCCCTGTCGGCCCTGGCCCTGCCCGCCGCCGCCCAGGATCGGCTCAAGGTGGCGACGAGCTTCACCGTGATCGCCGACATGGCCCGCAATGTCGCGGGCGAGGCCGCCGAGGTCGTCTCGATCACCAAGCCCGGCGCGGAGATCCACAACTACCAGCCCACCCCGCGCGACATCCTGGGCGTGCGTGACGCCGATCTGGTGTTGTGGAACGGGCTGAACCTGGAATTGTGGTTCGAGCAGTTCCTCGACAACGCGGGCGAGCGCCCCTCGGCGGTGATCTCGGAAGGCATCGAGCCAATCTCGATCTCGGGCGGCGATTACGACGGCAAGCCCAACCCGCACGCCTGGATGAGCCCCGACAACGCCGCGATCTATGTCGACAACATCCGCGATGCGCTGAGCGAGGCAGATCCGGAGAACGCCGATGCCTATGCCGCGAACGCCGAAAGCTACAAGGCCGAGATCGCCGCCGAGATCGAGCCGCTCAAGGCCGAGATCGAGCGGGTGCCCGAAGACAAGCGCTGGCTCGTTTCCTGCGAGGGGGCGTTCAGCTACCTCGCCCGCGATCTGGGGCTGAAGGAGCTGTTCCTCTGGCCGATCAACGCCGATTCCACCGGCACGCCGCAGCAGGTCCGCCGCGTGATCGACGGGGTGCGCGAGCACGAGATCCCGGCGGTGTTCTGCGAAAGCACCGTCAACACCGATCCCGCGAAGCAGGTCGCACGTGAAACAGGCGTGGCTTACGGCGGCGAGCTCTACGTCGATTCGCTCTCCGAGGCGGATGGCCCGGTGCCGAGCTATCTCGACCTTCTGCGCGTCACCACAGAGACGGTCGCGCGCGGATTGAACGGGGCCGAATGATGGACGCGCGCGCCTTTCCCGAACACGCGACAGGCGCGGGCGCGGGCCTCGCCGCCCAAGGCGTCACCGTCTCCTACCGCAACGGCGTCACCGCGCTGCGCGAGGCGAGCTTCTCGCTGCCCGTCGGCACGATCTCGGCTTTGGTCGGGGTCAACGGCGCGGGCAAATCCACGCTGTTCAAGGCAATCATGGGCTTTCTGCCGCTGGCCAAGGGCTCGATCTCGATCCTTGGTCAACCGGTGAAGCAGGCGCTGAAATCCGGGCTGGTGGCCTATGTGCCGCAGGCCGAGGAGGTCGACTGGTCCTTTCCGGTGCTGGTCGAGGACGTGGTGATGATGGGCCGCTACGGGCGGATGGGATTTTTGCGCCGCCCGCGCGCCGCCGACCGCGAAGCCGTCTCGTCGGCGCTGGCGCGCGTCAACATGACCGATTTCCGCCATCGCCAGATCGGCGAGCTGTCGGGCGGGCAGCGCAAGCGCGTCTTCCTCGCCCGCGCGCTGGCGCAGGACGGGCGGGTGATCCTGCTCGACGAGCCCTTCACCGGCGTCGACGTGAAGACCGAGGAGGCGATCATCCGGCTTCTGCGCGAATTGCGCGAGGAGGGCCGGGTGATGCTGGTCTCGACCCACAACCTCGGCTCGGTGCCCGAGTTCTGCGACCGCACCGTGCTGGTGAAGGGCACGGTGCTGGCGCATGGGCCGACGCGCGATGTCTTCACCCGCGACAATCTCGAACAGGCTTTCGGCGGCGTGCTGCGGCATTTCGTGCTGGGCGGCGCGGAGCTGCACCAGGACGAGGACGCGCGCAAGCTGCGCATCCTGTCGGATGACGAGCGCCCGCTGGTCTTTTACGATGACAAGCAGCGCTCGGGGGGCGGCGGGCGATGATCGAGACGCTCACCCTGCCCTTCACCTATGGCTACATGCTCAACGCCATGTGGGTCTCGGCCCTCGTCGGCGCGGTCTGCGCCTTTCTCTCGGCCTATCTCATGCTCAAGGGCTGGTCGCTGATCGGCGACGCGCTCTCGCACTCCATCGTGCCGGGCGTCGCCGGGGCCTACATGCTGGGCCTGCCCTTCGCGCTGGGCGCGTTTCTGTCGGGCGGCCTTGCGGCCGGAGCCATGCTGTTTCTCAACCAGCGCACCGGGCTCAAGGAGGACACGGTGATCGGGCTCATTTTCACCGGCTTCTTCGGGTTGGGGCTGTTCATGGTCTCGGTCTCGCCCACCCCGGTGGACGTGCAGACCATCATCCTGGGCAACATCCTCGCCATCACGCCCGAAGATACACTGCAACTCGCCATCATCGGCGCGGTCTGCATGGTGGTGCTGCTCTTGAAGTGGAAGGACCTCATGGTCGCCTTCTTCGACGAAACCCACGCCCGCTCCGTGGGCCTGCGCCCTGGCCTCTTGCGCTTCGTCTTCTTCGTGCTCCTGTCGGCGGCCTGCGTCGCCGCCCTGCAGACCGTGGGGGCGTTTCTCGTCATTGCCATGGTGGTCACGCCCGGGGCCACCGCCTACTTGCTCACCGACCGCTTTCCGCGCCTCATCGTCATCGCCGTGGCGCTGGGCAGCGTCACCAGTTTCACCGGCGCCTATATCTCCTTTTTTCTCGACGGGGCGACGGGCGGCGTGATCATCACCCTGCAGACGCTGATCTTCCTTCTCGCCTTCGTCTTCGCGCCAAAGCACGGCTGGCTCGCCGCAAGGGCCCGCGCGAGGGCGGCGCTATGAGCGAGCTTCTTCTCCCCTTCCAGCTCGGCTTCATGCGCGACGCCTTCATCGTCGCCGGGCTGATCGCGGTTCCCTGCGCGCTGCTGTCGTGTTTTCTGGTGCTCAAGGGCTGGTCGCTGATGGGCGACGCGGTGAGCCACGCGGTGCTTCCGGGCGTGGTGCTGGCCTATATCCTGAACATTCCGCTGCTGATCGGCGCCTTCGTCGCGGGCATGTCCTGCGCGTTGCTCACCGGTTTCCTTACCGATCACAGCCGGATCAAGCAGGACACGGTGATGGGGGTCGTCTTCTCGGGCATGTTCGGCATCGGCCTCGTGCTCTACACCTGGATCGAGAGCGAGGTGCATCTCGACCATATCCTCTTCGGCAACATGCTCGGCATCGACGCGGCCGACCTGTGGACCGCGGGCCTCGTCGGCGGCGTGGTCAGCCTCGCGCTGCTGGCGCGCTGGCGCGATCTGATGCTGCACGCCTTCGACGCGGCCCATGCCCGGGCGCTGGGCCTGCCGGTGGGGCTGTTTCACTACGGGCTGCTGGCGCTCTTGTCGCTGACCATCGTCAGCACGCTCTCGGCCGTCGGCATCATCCTCGCCATCGGCCTGCTGATCGCGCCCGGCGCCATTGCCTTTCTGGTCACCCGCCGCTTCGGCGTCATGCTTGCGGTGGCGGTCGGGGTGACGCTGGTGGCGAGTTGGGGCGGGGTCTATGCCAGCTTCTGGATCGACAGCGCGCCCGCGCCGACCATCATCCTCGGGCTCACGCTGATCTTCATCGCGGCCTTCGTGTGGAAGTCGTTCACGATCCGTCGGGCCGAGGCCGGGGGGGCTTCCCAGAGCGGCTGAGAGAGATTAGATCGCGCGGATGCAGAATCCTCCCGATCTCCGTCCCGACCTCGCCCCCAAGGCGCGCTTCAACGAGGCCCCCCGCCCCGGCCAGCCGACCATCGGCATGGTCTCGCTCGGCTGCCCCAAGGCGCTGGTGGACAGCGAGCGCATCCTGACGCGGCTTCGGGCCGAGGGTTATGCGATCAGCCCGGACTATTCCGGCGCCGATGCGGTGATCGTCAACACCTGCGGCTTTCTCGACAGCGCCAAGGCAGAGAGCCTCGACGCCATCGGCGAGGCGCTCAACGAGAACGGCAAGGTCATCGTCACCGGCTGCCTCGGGGCCGAGCCCGATTACATCACCGGCGCGCATCCGAAGGTGCTCGCCGTCACCGGCCCGCATCAATACGAGCAGGTGCTCGACGCGGTGCATGGCGCCGTGCCGCCCGCGCCCGATCCCTTCGTGGACCTGCTACCCGCGCGCGGCATCTCGCTCACGCCGCGGCACTTCAGCTATCTGAAGATCTCGGAGGGCTGCAATCACAAGTGCAGGTTCTGCATCATCCCCGACATGCGCGGGCGGTTGCAGTCGCGCCCGGCGCACGCGGTCATGCGCGAGGCGGAAAAGCTCGTCGAGGCGGGCGTGCGCGAGCTTCTGGTGATCTCACAGGACACCTCCGCCTACGGGCTCGACATCCGCCACGCCGAGGAGCGCGGCCACCGCGCCCATATCACCGATCTGGCGCGCGATCTGGGGTCTTTGGGCGCTTGGGTGCGGCTGCACTATGTCTACCCCTACCCGCATGTGCGCGATCTGATCCCGCTGATGGCCGATCCGAACTCCGGCCTGCTGCCTTATCTCGACATTCCGTTCCAGCACGGCCACCCGGATGTGCTGAAGCGCATGGCCCGGCCCGCGGCCTCCGCGAAGACGCTCGACGAGATCGCGGCCTGGCGGGCGATGGCGCCCGACATCACCCTGCGCTCGACCTTCATCGTGGGCTACCCCGGCGAGACCAAGACCGAGTTCGACTACATGCTCGACTGGCTCGACGAGGCGCAGCTCGACCGGGTCGGCTGCTTCAAATACGAGAACGTCGCCGGTGCGCGCTCCAACGACCTGCCCGACCATGTGCCCGAAGAGGTCAAGCAGGACCGCTGGGAGCGCTTCATGGCCAAGGCCCAGGCGATTTCGGAGGCGAAGCTTCAGGCCAAGGTCGGCCAGCATCTTCAGGTGATCGTCGACGAGGTCGACGAGGAGGCCGCGACCTGCCGCACCATGGCCGACGCGCCCGAGATCGACGGCAACCTCTTCATCGACGACGGCCATGAGATCCTGAAACCCGGCGACATGCTCACCGTCGAGGTGGACGAGGCGGGCGAGTACGACCTCTGGGGCCGCATGGTCGGAAGCTGAAATGCAATCGTGACGTGCGGTCTGTGTTGCCCTTTGGCAGTGCGCATTAAATGGTCATGAAATGGCCGCTGGCGACGCCGAAGCATGGGCGGCATGGTCGCACCGCAGCGATGGACACCACGGAGATTCGGTATCAATGACCACATCGCGGACACGCCCTCTCGATGACGCCCAACGACGCCTGCAGGCCGTTCTCAACAACGCCAGCGTCTCGATCTTCCTGATGGATGACCGGCAGCAGTGCGTCTACATGAACCGCGCCGCCGAGCTTCTGACCGGCTGGACGCTCGACGAGGTCATGGCACTCGACAAGCCGCTGCACGACATCGTTCATCACACCTATCCCGACGGCACGCCCTTTCCGCTGCATGAATGCGCGATCGACCGCGCCTTTCCCGAATACAACCAGGTACAGGGCGAAGAGGTCTTCGTGCATCGCGACGGGCATTTCTACCCGGTGGGCTTCACCGCCAGCCCGATCCGCGACGAGGACAGCCAGACTATCGGCACCATCATCGAGGTGCGCGACATCTCGGATGAAAAGCGTGCGCAGGAACGCCAGCGGCTTCTGGTCAACGAGCTGAACCACCGGGTGAAGAACACGCTGGCCACGGTACAGTCGATTGCCTGGCAGACCTTCAAGGGCACGGATGCCGAAACCTTCGAGCGGTTCTCGGGGCGGCTCACGACGCTGTCGCGCGCGCATAACGTGCTGACCGAAACCGCATGGGCCCGCGCCTCGCTGCGCGTCATCGCGGATGCGGCGGTGGACACGGTCGCGCCCGGCCGCATCCGGGTCGAGGGCGAGGATCTCGACATTCACCCCAAGGCGGCGGTGAGCCTGTCGATGGCGCTGCACGAGCTGGGCGCCAACGCGCTCAAATACGGCGCGCTGAGCTGCGAGGGCGGCGAAGTCTGGCTTGGCTGGTCGGCCAGCCCTGCCGAGGACGAGCGAAGCCGCCTGGTCCTGAGCTGGAACGAGAGCGGCGGGCCGCCGGTGACCGAGCCCTCCCGGCGCGGCTTCGGCCTGCGGCTGATCGAGCGGCAGGTGGCGATGGAGTTCGACGGCAGGGCACAGGTCGATTTCCGGCCCGAGGGGCTGAGCTGCCGGATCGAGATGCTGCTGCCCCAATTGCCCGACCCTGTGGCGCTGGAGCCCCAAGCGGATATCGGCCATGGGTAGCGGCGGGCTCGATGGCGTCCGGGTGCTCTTCGTCGAGGACGAGAGCCTCCTGGCGATGCTCGGCGAGGACGTGCTCAGCGAGGCGGGATGCGAGGTCACCGTGGCGATGCGGCTGAGCGAGGCGCTGCGCGCGCTGGCGGAGATCGAGTTCGACGTCGCGATCCTCGACGTGAACCTGGGCAACGAGACGAGCTACCCCGTGGCCGAGCAGCTGACGCGCCGCGAGATCCCCTTCATCTTCGCGACCGGCTACGCGGCGGCGGGGCTTTCGGGCAGCTATGCCGCCCATCGCTGCGTGCAAAAGCCCTACGATCCCGACCAGCTTCTCATGGCCGCACAGGCCGCGCTGGGTCACTGACCCGCGCAAGAACCGATGCCCCGGCCGCAGCCGGGGCATTCCCCCTATCTCTCATCGAAATGGCGACCGACCGGCCCGGACGGCCGCGCGAGCCCTCAGCTCGCCACCTGCCGCGCCGCGTCGAGCACGCTGGGCTCGTCGTGATAGGGGCAGGCCACGCGATGGCCATCGCCCAGATCGAGCATCGGCGGCAGGCCTTGGGCACAATCGGGATGCGCCTTGGGGCAGCGGGTGCGGAAGACGCAGCCCGAGGGCGGGTTCATCGGCGAGGGCAGCTCGCCGCCCAGCACCGGGCGCTGGCGCTGGCGCTCCAGCACCGGGTCGGGGATCGGCACGGAGGCGATCAGCGCCTGAGTGTAGGGATGCTCGGGGTTGGTGGTCAGCGCCTTGGATTTCGCCACCTCCATCACCCGGCCCAGATACATCACCACGATCCGGTCGGAGACGTGCTTCACCACGCTGAGGTCATGCGCGATGAAGATCATCGCCAGCCCCATGTCGCGCTGCAGCTCCTTGAGGAGGTTCACCACCTGCGCCTGCACCGACACGTCGAGCGCCGAGACCGGCTCGTCGCAGATCAGCAGCTTGGGACGCAGGATCAGCGCCCGGGCGATGCCGATGCGCTGGCATTGCCCGCCCGAGAACTCGTGCGGGTAGCGGTTGACGAGGTTGGGCAGCAGCCCCACCCGCTCCATCAGCTCGGCCACCCGGCGGCGGACCTCCTTGCGCGGCGTCTTGGGCTCATGCGTGACCAGCGGCTCGGCGATGATGTCGCCCACCGTCATGCGCGGGTTGAGCGCGGCAAGCGGGTCCTGGAACACCATCTGCACGTCCTTGCGGTGGACGCGGCGCTGGCGCTCGCTCATCGAGGCGAGGTCCTGCCCCTCGAACTCGATCCGCCCGCCGGTCGAGGGGATGGTGCCGACGATGGCGCGCGCCAGCGTCGATTTGCCCGAGCCGCTCTCGCCCACGATGCCCAGGGATTCGCCCGGCGCGAGGTCGAAGCTGATGCCGCCCACGGCGTGCAGCTTGTTCGAGGGCGTCCAGGGCCATGCGCCCCGCGGGCGGATGTCGAAGGCGACGCGCATGTCCTCGACCCGCAGGATCGGCTGCGGCACATGGCCGGTGCGGTCGGGGCGGCCATGCGGGCCGTCGTCCTCGGCCACGGGCGCGTCCTTGTGCGCCACGCCCGCCGGTTCG
>NZ_JAMYXC010000248.1 GCF_024159025.1 Limimaricola litoreus | reverse complement strand
GGGCGGGCGCGGCGGCGGGGGTCTGCTGCAGGGTCTGCTCTTGGGTCTGGGCCGGGGTCGCGGCCTGCGCGCCGCCCGCATCCCCGCGCGCGCCAACCGGCCAGAAGCGCCCGCGATACTGTGCGCCATCCGCGAGAAAGGCGTCGCCCGGGATCGCGCCCTGGGCCTTCAGCTGGCTCAGAAGGCGCTGCGCCTCGTTGCTGTCATAGGGGCCGAGCGCGATGCCGTACCAGCCGGTGCCCAGCGCATAGCCCGACACCGCGTCGAACCGGCCCGCATAGGCCCGCGCGCGCGCCTCGGCCCGGCTCAGCGTCGGCAATGCCTCGACCTGCAGCCAGACGCCGCCGTCCTGTGCCCAGCCGGGGCCGGTGAAAAAGCCCGTGGCGAGCAGGGCTGCAAGCAGTCGTTTCATGTGAATCGCGCGTCCCGTTGTGCTGAACTTGGCCACGGACCATAGCACCGCCCGGGGCGGGGACCATGCCAAAGCGCCGCGCCGGGCATGGCTGTTGCGCCGCCGCGCCATGATTGACCCTGTCTGCGGCGCGCCGTAAGCAGGCCCGCGATCCGTGACCCCCGCGAGAGGCCCCCAGATGACCGACGCTCCCCGTTCCTTCCAGGAGATCATCCTGCGGTTGCAGTCCTACTGGGCCTCGAAGGGCTGCGCCGTGCTGCAGCCCTATGACATGGAAGTGGGGGCGGGCACCTTCCACCCGGCCACGACGCTGCGCGCGCTCGGCTCGAACCCCTGGGCCGCGGCCTATGTCCAGCCCTCGCGCCGCCCGACCGACGGGCGCTATGGCGAGAACCCGAACCGGCTGCAGCACTATTACCAGTACCAGGTCATCATCAAACCCAGCCCGCCGGATCTGCAGGAACTCTATCTCGGCTCGCTGCGCGCGATCGGCATCGACCCGACCCTGCACGACATCCGCTTCGTCGAGGACGATTGGGAAAGCCCGACGCTGGGCGCCTGGGGCCTTGGCTGGGAGGTCTGGTGCGACGGCATGGAAGTGTCGCAGTTCACCTATTTCCAGCAGGTCGGCGGGCATGACTGCCGCCCCGTCTCGGGCGAGCTGACCTACGGGCTGGAGCGTCTGGCGATGTATGTGCTCGGCGTCGATCACGTCATGGAGATGCCGTTCAACGACCCCGACGCGCCGATCGCGCTGAAATACGGCGATGTGTTTCGCCAGACCGAGGAGGAATACTCGCGCCACAACTTCGACACCGCGACCACCGAGATGCTGCTGCGGCATTTCGAGGATGCGGAGGCCGAATGCGCGAAGATCCTCGATGCGCCCGCCGAAGACCCCCGCACCGGCAAGCGCATCGTGATGGCGCACCCGGCCTATGACCAGGCGATCAAGGCGTCGCACCTGTTCAACCTTCTCGACGCGCGCGGCGTCATTTCGGTGACCGAGCGGCAGGCCTATATCGGCCGCGTCCGGGCGCTCGCCAAGGCCTGCGCCGATGCCTTCGTCACCACCCGCGCGGGCGGTGCCGAGGCATGATCACCCGCATCGTGATCTCGGTGCTGTTGGCCTTCGCGCTCTTTTCGGGCGTGCTGATGTGGTATCTGCAGGTCTATGCCTATTACGACGAGCTGACGCCCGCGCAGGTGGGCGAGGTCGTGGTGCTCGACGATCGCGCCGCGCCGGTGCGCGTCGCCGTCTCCGACCTGCGCGCGATCGACAGCGACAGCTCACCCATCCGCTTTCGCGCCTGCATGGAGATCGAGGACGCCACCGCCTTCGACAATGCCGTGATCCACGAGCGGGCCGAGCCGCTGGTCGCCCCCGGCTGGTTCGACTGCTTCGATGCGCGCGAGGTGGGCGAGGCGCTCGAGAGCGGGCAGGCCCGCGCTTACGTCTGGAAGCTAAACGAGCCCTACGGCATCGACCGCGTGCTCGCGGTGATGCCCGACGGGCGCGGCCTTGCCTGGAACCAGATCAACGTCTGCGGCGAGGTCGTCTTCGACGGCGACCCGGCCCCCGCCGGCTGCCCGACCCCACCCGAAGGGACCAATTGATGCCCGACCTGCTGATCGAACTGTTTTCCGAGGAAATCCCCGCGCGCATGCAAAAGCGCGCCGCCGACGACCTCAAGCGCATGGTGACCGACGGTCTCGTCGAGGCCGGTCTCACCTATGCCTCCGCCGGGGCCTTTCACACGCCGCGCCGCCTCGCGCTGTCGATCGAGGGGCTGTCCGAGGCCAGCCGCGACACCACCGAGGAGCGCAAGGGCCCGCGCACCGATGCGCCGGAAAAGGCGCTCGAGGGCTTCCTGCGCTCGACCGGGCTGACCCGCGACCAGCTGGAGATCCGCGACGAGAAGAAGGGCCAGGCCTATTTCGCGCGGATCACGCACAAGGGGCGGCCCGCCGAGACGATCGTGGCCGAGGTGCTGGAAGCGGCGATCCGCAATTTCCCGTGGCCCAAGTCGATGCGCTGGGGCGCGGGCGATCTGCGCTGGGTGCGGCCGCTGCATTCGATCCTGTGCATCCTGACGGATGAACAGGGGGCACGGGTGGTGCCGATGGAGATCGCCGGGATCGAAGCCGCCGACACCACGCGGGGCCACCGCTTCATGGGGTCGGACGAATTCTCCGTCACCTCCTTCGAGGATTACGAGGCCAAGCTCAAGCGCGCGCATGTCATGCTGCGCGCCGAGGAGCGGGCCGAGGTGATCTGGTCCGAAGCCTCCTCCCAAGCCTTTGCCCAGGGGCTGGAGCTGGTCGAGGATCGCGGGCTTCTCGACGAGGTTGCGGGCCTCGTGGAATGGCCGGTGGTGCTGATGGGCGAGATCGGCGAGGAATTCCTCGGCCTGCCGCCCGAGGTGCTGCAGACCTCGATGAAGGAGCACCAGAAGTTCTTTTCGGTGCGCGATCCCAAGTCCGGCAGGATCACCCGCTTCGTCACCGTCGCCAATATCGAGACGCGCGATCACGGCGCGATCATCCTCGCAGGCAATGGCAAGGTGCTGTCGGCCCGGCTCGCCGATGCCAAGTTCTTCTGGGAGAACGACCTGCGCGTGGTGAAGGATCACGGGCTCGAAGGCATGGCCGAGGGGCTGTCGAACGTGACCTTCCACAACCGCCTCGGCTCCCAGTCCGACCGCATCGCCCGCATCGCGGCGCTGGCGCGCGAGATCGCGCCGCAGGTGTCGGCCGATGCCGATGATGCCGAAAAGGCCGCGAAGATCGCCAAGGCCGACCTGCGCTCCGAGATGGTCGGCGAGTTTCCGGAGTTGCAGGGGCTGATGGGGCGCTATTATGCCCAGGCCCAAGAGCTGAAGCCCGAGATCGCCGCCGCGGCGCAGGAGCATTACCAGCCGCTCGGCCCCTCGGACGCCGTGCCCTCCGCGCCTGTCTCGGTCGCCGTGGCGCTGGCGGACAAGCTCGACACGCTGGCGGGCTTCTGGGCCATCGACGAGAAGCCCACCGGTTCCAAAGACCCCTTCGCGCTGCGCCGCGCGGCGCTGGGCGTGATCCGGCTGGTGCTGTCGAACGGGCTGCGGCTGAAGCTGCGCGAGCTGATCGCTGCCGCCGACGACCGCGCCAGCGCCGATGATCTGCTGTCCTTCTTCCACGACCGGCTCAAGGTCCATCTCCGCGCCGAGGGCATCCCGCATGACGTCATCGACGCCTGCATCGCCATGCCCGGCAATGACGACCTGACGCTTCTTGTCGCCCGGGCCGAGGCGCTCGCCGCCTTCCTCAAGACCGAGGATGGCGAAAACCTGACGCAGGGCTTCAAGCGCGCGAACAACATCCTCGCGCAGGCCGAGGCCAAGGACGGGGTCGAGTATTCCTTTGGCGCCGACGCCAAGTTCGCCGAAAGCGCCGAGGAAAAGGCGCTCTTCGCCGCACTCGACGGGGCGCAGCCGAAGATCGACGCGGCGATGGCTGCGGAGGATTTCGGCGCCGCGATGGGCGCAATGGCATCCTTGCGCGCGCCGATCGACGCCTTCTTCGAGGCGGTACAGGTCAATTCCGACAATCAGGTGCTGCGCCGCAACCGGCTCAACCTGCTGTCGCGCATCCGCACCACCTGCGGCGCGGTGGCGGATTTGACGAAAATCGAAGCCTGAGCGCCTGCGACGAAGGCCGTGCTTGGCGGATCGCCTTGCACGGCCTATCTTGCGGCGACAAGGAGTGCCGCAGTGCAGCAATTGCCACGAGATCCGAAGATCCTGTTGATTACCTCCGAGGCCGACATGTCGGCCTCGCGCCATGGTGGCCGGGCCAAGTGTTTGCAGCGGCTGGTGCGCATGGGGCTGCCGTTACCGACCACGGTGGCGCTGTCGTTCTCCTGCGTGCATTCGATCGCGCAGGGGCGGATGCCCGACATGGCACAGATCATGCGCCATTTCGGAGAGTCGCCGCTCCTGTCGGTGCGCCCGTCGAGCCAGGACCCCGATTGGGGCGGGCCGGGCGCGATCCTCAACATCGGCATGACAGATCTCGCCCATGCCCGCATGTGCGAGCAGATGGGCGAGGAGGCCGCGACCTCGCTCTACCTGCGCTTCATCCAGAGCTGGGCGGTGCATGTCGCCCGGCTCGATCCCGACAGCTTCGACATCCCCGACCGCCCCGGCCCCGGCGCGCTGCAGGCCGCATTGGCCGCCTACGAGGCCGAGGCCGAGGAGCCTTTCCCGCAGGACATCACGGTGCAGCTGTGCGAGGTGCTGCGCTCCATGGCCCGCGCCTGGGAGGGGACGACCGCGCGGCTCCTGCGCCAGGCCAAGGGCGCGCCCGCCGATGCCGGGCTCGGCCTCGTGGTGCAGCAGATGGCGCTCGGCGTCGGGCAGGGGGAATGCGGCTCGGGCGTGATCCAGTTCGTTGACAGCCAGACCGGCCAGCCGCAGGTCACCGGCCGCTATCTCAGCCAGAGCCAGGGGCGCGACGCGCTCAAGGCGGATGCGGGGGCGATCTACCTGACCCGCGACGACCGGGGGCTTTCGTTCGAGGAGCTGTGTCCCGAAGCCTTCGAGCGGCTCTTGCGGATGGGGCATCTGTGCCGCGAACGGCTGCGCGAGGAGATGCAGATCGAGTTCACCCTGCACGAGGGCGAGCTGCACGTGCTCGACGCGGTGCGGGTGCAGCGCTCCTCACGCGCGAGCGTGCGCATTGCCGTGGCATTGGCCGAGGACGGGATGATCCCGCGCGAGGAGGCGGTGCTTCGGGTCGAGCCGCAGGCGCTGTCGGAGCTGCTGCACCGCCATGTCGATCCTTCGGCGCCGCGCGACCTCATCGTCTCGGGCATCGCCGCCTCGCCGGGGGCGGCGACGGGGCGGATCGTCTTCTCGGCCAATGCGGCGCAGGCCTCGGCCGCGCGCGGCGAGCCTTGCATTCTCGTACGGCGCGAAACCACGCCCGAAGACATCCGCGGCATGCACGCGGCCGAGGGCGTGTTGACCATCCGCGGCGGCATCACCAGCCACGCGGCGGTGATCGGCCGCGGCCTCGGCCTGCCTTGCGTGGTGGGCGCCTCCGAGCTGACCTTCGATCCCAAGCGGCGGCAGATGGTGACCGGAGGCGGGCGCAGGCTGTCGGAAGGCGATGTCATCACCCTCGACGGCACCTCGGGCGAGGTGCTGGCAGGCGAGCCCGCGATGTTCGAGGCGGTGCTCGACGGGGCCTTTCGCCGCCTGCTCGACTGGGCCGATGATTTCCGCGACATCGGCGTGCGCGCCAATGCCGACACCCCCGCCGATGCGCAGACCGCGCGCAATTTCCAGGCGCAAGGGATCGGGCTGTGCCGGACCGAGCACATGTTCTTCGAGGAAGGGCGCATCGGCATGATGCGCGAGATGATCTTCGCCAAGGACGAGGCGGCGCGGCGCGCGGTGCTCGAACGGCTCCTGCCGATGCAGCGCGCCGATTTCGCGCGATTGTTCGAGATCATGCAGGGCCAGCCGGTCTGCATCCGCCTGTTCGACCCGCCGCTGCACGAATTCCTGCCCTCGGACCGCGCGGGCATGCGCGATCTGGCCGACGGGCTGGCCGTGACCCTGTCGGATGTCGAGGCGCGGGTCGCGGCGCTCACCGAATACAACCCGATGCTGGGAATGCGCGGCGTGCGGCTCGGGATCACCGTGCCCGAGATCTACGAGATGCAGGCGCGCGCCATCTTCGAGGCGACGGTGCAGGCGAGCAGCGACGGCGAGGCGGTGGTGCCCGAGGTGATGATCCCGCTGGTCTCGGCGATGAAGGAGGTCGAGCTGGTCAAGGCGCGGATCGATGCCGTGGCCGCGCAGGTGCGCGCGCATTCCGGCGTGGCCTTCGACTACCGGCTCGGGGTCATGGTCGAGACGCCGCGCGCGGCGCTGCGCGCGGCCGACATCGCCCAGCACGCGGCCTTCCTCTCCTTCGGCACCAACGACCTGACCCAGATGACCTACGGCCTGTCGCGCGACGATGCGGGGCGCTTCATGTCGATCTACGTCAAGAACGGCGTCTATGAGGAGGACCCGTTTCACAGCCTCGACCTCGAAGGCGTGGGCGAGCTTCTCAAGATCGGCGCCGAACGTGGCCGCGCCGGGCGTGCGGATGTCACCCTTTCGATCTGCGGCGAACACGGCGGCTCGCGCAACGCGATCGAATTTTGCCGTCGGCAAGGGTTTGATTACGTGTCCTGCTCGCCCTTCCGCGTGCCGGTCGCCCGGCTCGCCGCCGCGCAGCTGGCGCTGTCGGACAAGGGGCGGTGCTGACAAAAACACCACTATCGTATAGCTCGATGTGGATAATGGCGATTTTCTGCTTGCAACTGTGGCAGAGAATCGCCGGTTCCATGCGATCCGGGTGACGCTGAGGTAGACACGCCTTACCCGATCCCCTACCTCCCCACCTGCCAGCGCGGGGCCTACCGCGAGGAACCGGGGATACTGCAATGAAGCGACTGAACTTTCTGCGCCTGCCCATGTTTGGCGCGATGGCTTGTCTTGCGACATTCGCGGCCGCAGCACCAGCCACCGCCAGTGAGGGGTCCCTCGCCGCGGCGCAGAATAAGGGCGGTGTCGCGCTCGACGCGGAAACCCGCCTGTCCCTGCTTCTGGGTCAACAACGTGACGCGGGCGAAATTGTTCCCGCCGTGGCCGCATCCGAAGGCCAGGTGCTTCCGGCCGCAGCCGATCGGGGGCTGAGCATCGTCTCCCGGACCAGCCAGGATTACGACGCGCTGATGGCAGCGCTGCCTTCCGCCAAGGGCAGTGCCGAATGGGAGTGTCTGACCGAGGCGCTCTATTTCGAAGCCCGCGGCGAATCGCTCGAAGGGCAGTTCGCGGTGGCCGAGGTGATCCTCAACCGCGTTGACAGCCCCGATTATCCCGGCTCGATCTGTGGCGTGGTGAATCAGGGCACCGGTCGCAAATATGCCTGCCAGTTCTCCTACACCTGCGACGGCATCCCGGACACGGTCAAAGACCGCGGCTCCTGGAACAAGCTCGGCCGGATCGCCAAGATCATGATCGAGGACGGGCCGCGCCAGCTGACCGGCGGCGCCACCCATTATCACACCACGGCGGTGAACCCCTCCTGGGCTGGGCGCATTCCCCAGACCGCGGCGATCGGCGCGCATCTGTTCTACCGCGAGGCGACCCGCACCGCCTCGAACTGAGGCCCCGCTTGCCGGGCGGGCAGGGGAGCGTTAGATGCCCCATGCCCGCAAGCCCGGAGGGGCCAGATGACCGACGAGACACGCCACGCTTTCGAGCATCCGCAGGCCCGCGCCGCTGCCACGGCCCCGGCGCTGCGCGACCGCATCCTGCTTCAAGATCACGTCATTGAGGTCGAGATCGGCGCGTTCCGCTCCGAGCGCGGCGCGACGCAGCGCCTCGCCTTCGACATCGTGGCCGAGCTGACCCCGTCCCCGCCCGCCGGCGACGACGTCGACCGCATTCTCTCCTATGATCGGCTGACCGAAGCAGTGGCCGATTCGCTGGCCGTCGAGCGGCTCGATCTGCTCGAAACACTGGCCGAACGGATCGCCGAGCGCATCCTCGCGGAGCCGCAGGCCGAGCGTGTCTTCGTGCGCATTCGCAAGCTCGACCGCGGCCCCGGCGCCCTGGGTGTCGAGATCATGCGCGCGGGCCCGAGCACGCGCCCCGCCTCTCGCGCGCCGCGTCCGGTGGTGGCGCTGGTCTCTGC
>NZ_JAMYXC010000289.1 GCF_024159025.1 Limimaricola litoreus | reverse complement strand
CGAGGTCGATTTCGGGATCCACCGTGCCGCGAGCTTTCTCGAAGGCGACTGGAAACCGATCGGGCGCCTCAAGGCGGCCTTCGCCACGGCGCAGGACCGCTCGCAGGCGGTCAAGGTGCAGATCCGGTTCTGATGCAGCAGCGGCACCGGGCGCCCCCTCGAACGCGACGCCCGGTTGCCACTTTCTGGCCGAAGCCCCGGATCCGGGCTTGAGAGGAGCGGTTTCGCATCGGCGGGGCTGTAGCCAGAGACCGTCGCTCGAACCACAAAACTGCGTGCTGCCAGAAATTGACAGCCCTGAGCGACGCCCTGTGTCGAAAACCAGACGGCGCTCAGGCCTTTTCTCGCCTGCCTACTGGGCCGCCATATCCGTGGAGGCGCGCGACAGCATGCCCGTCACCTCGTCGAGAAAATGCAGGCAGGCCTCGAGCTGCGAGATCTCGATGAACTCGTCGGGCAGATGCGCCTGCTCGATCGAGCCAGGCCCGACGATGATCGAAGGAATGCCGCCCTGAATCTCGAACACGCCGCCCTCGGAGCCATAGGACACCTTGCCGCCCCATTCGGGCAGGATCGGCCTGTAGCGCTGGAAGGCGCGGTCATTGGTGGCATCTCCCATTGCCGGATAGCTGAAGATGCGTTCGAACCGGATATCCGCTTCGGCGGAAATGGCTTTCATGGCTGGCAGAAGGGTCTCTTGAACCTGCGTGATCAGAGCCTGCATTTCTGCCTCGGCATCGACCTGCGCGATCGAGCGCAGCTCGAAGGTGAATGCGCAGAGATCCGGGGTGATGTTGGTAGCCACGCCGCCCTCGACCATGGTGGTCAGCATTGTGGCATGGCCCACGGTGAAGTCCCGGTCAAAGGGGCCCTCCTCGCAGAAGCGCGTCCCCCGTTCCTGTATCATCGAGATCGCCCTGCCGGCGTATTCGATCGCGTTGACGTGCTGCGGGGCGAAGGAGGAATGCCCGCCCGATCCGGTCACGGTCGCCCGCATGGCGATCTTGCCCTTTTGGCCGGTCACCAGCTTCATCATCGATGGCTCCCCGATGATCGCGAACTCTGGCAGGACGGGCTGGGCCTTGAGGTGCTCGGCGATGGCGGGGGCGCCAAGGCAGCCCACCTCCTCGTCATGGCTGAAGCACAGATAGACGGGGCGTTCGAGGTCGGTTTGCGCCAAGTCGGAAGCGGTCGCCATGACGCAGGCCGCGAAGCCCTTCATGTCGCAGGTCCCGCGCCCGTAGAGCTTGCCCTCCCGCTCTTCGAGGCTGAACGGATCGCTGGTCCATGCTTCACCATCCACCGGCACCACGTCGGTATGCCCGGAGAGCACGAGCCCCGGCTTGTCGGCGGGGCCGAAGCGCGCGACGAGATTGGCCTTCTTGCCGGTCTCGTCAGGCAGGATGGTGATATCGGCGCCAAGCGCTTCGAGATGCGCGGCCATGTGGTCGATCAGCGGGCGGTTCGGGTTGCGGCTCACCGTATCGAAGGCCACGAGCGCTTCGAGGTGGTCTTTCGCCTCCGTGAGGCGGGGATGGGCGGTCATGCTCGTCATGAGATGGCGGCCTTTCTGGCTCTGGTTTTCTGGACTTCGCGGCGAATGGTGGTGACGGCGACGAAGACGATGAGGACGGTGAAGATCCAGCAGATCGGGCTGCTGAAGAAGATGCCGAGCTCACCGCGCGAAATGGCGAGGGAGCGGCGCATGTTCTCCTCGATCATCGGCCCGAGGATGAAGGCGATCAGGAAGGGGGCCGTCGGAATTTCCAGAAGGAACATCGCGAAGCCGACCACGCCCAGCACCAGCAGGATCACGACGTCGAACGGGTTCGAGGAGATGGCGTAGATGCCGAAGATGCACAGCGTCAGCACCGCCGGGGTCAGCAGGGTGGCCGGGATCTTGGAGATCCGGTTGAACCCGCGCATGGTCAGCTTGCCCGCGAAGAACAGCAGCACCGACGAGACCAGCATGCCGATGAACAGCATGTAGACCTCGTGGATGTTGTTCTGAAACAGCATCGGTCCCGGGGTCAGGCCCTGGATCATGAAGGCTCCGAGCATCACGCCGGTGATCACGTCACCCGGGACGCCAAGCGCCAGCAGCGGCACCATGGTCGAGCCGCAGCAGCCGTTGTTGGCGGATTCCGAGGCGGCGATGCCTTCGAGCTCGCCCTTGCCGAAGCGCGAGGGATCCTTCGAGGTGCGCTCGGCCTCGCCATAGGAGAAGAACGCGGCGGCCGAGGGTCCGATGCCGGGGATCGCCCCCATGACCACCCCGATGCCGGAGCCCCGGATGATCGATTTCAGGCTGGCGCGAAACTCCGCCGCGCTGACCTTGTCGTCGCCGAGCTTCATGGCGTCGTTCTTTGGCGCGATGCGAAAGACGATGAGCTTGAGCAGTTCGGGCAGGGCGAAGAGGCCGATCAGCACCGGGGCGACCGAAAGCCCGGCCTGCATGTCATCCGTGATGGCGAAGCGGAACGAGCCGTACATGTCCTGACCGACGGTCGCGAGCAGCAGGCCGAGACAGGCCGAGACCACGCCGAGCAGCAGCGAGTTGCCCGACACCCCCGAGACGGTCATCAGCGCGAAGATCATCAGCATCGCGTATTCGGGCGGGCCGACCTTGAGCGCGAGCATCGCCAGAGGCGCGGCGAGGAAGATCAGCGACAGGTTCGAGATGAAGTCGCCGATGCAAGAGGAGTAGAGCGCCATGTTCAGCGCCTTGCCGGCCTTGCCCTGCCGCGCCAGCGGATAGCCATCGAGCGCCGTGCAGGCGGCCGACGCCGTGCCGGGCGTCCGGATCAGGATGGCCGAGACCGATCCGCCATAGGTCGACCCCTTGTAGAGGGCGACGAGCAGCAGCAGGCCAGGCACGAAATCCATGTAGAAGGTGAAGGGCAGCGCCAGCGTCACCGCCATGGTGCCGGTCATGCCGGGAATGGCGCCGATGACGACGCCGGCCCAGATGCCGATAGCCATGATGAGAAAGTTCTCAATCGTGGCCACGGCCTGAAGGGCCATCAGGATGTCAGCGAACATGTGGCCTCACAATCCGAACTGTTTGATGAGAGCGCCTTTCGGGAATCCGGTCCCCAGCGCTTCGCCGAAGAAATAGACCAGCGCCACGGGCAACCCGATCGAGACCAGCACCGCCCAGAGCTTGCGGTCCCGATCTCCGGTCAGCGCGATCGCCACGCCCGTCAGCAGGATGCTCGACGCGAGAAAGCCGATCAGAGGCATCAGAAAGACGAAACCCGCGAAGGCCGCGACCGCCAGCAGGAAGCGGCCGACCAGCACGGGGATGGGCGCGGTCAGCTCGATCGGCGCCGTGTCGGACGGGGCATCGCCGCGCGTCTTCAGGGCGATCAGGATGGACAGGATTCCGAGAGACAGGCCGACGATCGACACGACGCGGGGCCACCATGCGGGCGGTGGGGTGAAGCCCGGAATGAAGGCGGGGCGAGGCACGTAGATCGGGATCAGCGCGAACAGCACGAGCGCGAAGAAGCCGACGATCAGGGCGCCGCGAAAAAGGGGGAGTTTCATCGGGAAGGCTCCGCAGAAGGCGGGAGACGACCGGCCCGGGACGGGGCCGGTCGCGGGGATCTTACTCGGGCAGGTAGCCGAAATCCTTGGCAAGACCGTTGAACAGCTCGAACTGCGATTTCGCATATTCGGTCACGTCGACGGTGCCGACCGTGGAGATCGAGCCACGCTTTTCGGCGAGGTCGAGCCAGGTGCTGTCCTCGGCGACCTTGTCGAGCACCTCGTCCCACTTGGCGACGACCTCCTCGGACAGGTCCTCGGGGCCGAACAGGGCCGACCAGCCGGTGATCTGACCCGCCGTCTCGTAGCCCAGCTCGGACATGGTCGGAACGTCGGGCAGCTGGTCCATGCGCTCGGGCGCGAAGACCGCCAGAGGCTTGAGATCGCCCGCCTCGATCGGGCCCATCTGCGAGCCGGCCGCCCAAGCACCGAAATCGACATGGCCGCCCATGACGGCCGTCGCCAGCGCGTTGCCGCCCTTGTAGGGCACGAGGGTCGCGGCGGTGAGCGGGTCGAGGCCGGCATCCTTCAACAGCGCCTGCGTGGTGAAGCCGTCGATCGAGGTCGCGCCAGAGGCGGCATAGGTCATGCGACCGTTGCTCTCCTTGATCGCCTCAACCAGCTGCTCGACGCTTTCGATCTCGCTCTCGCCATCGACCGAAAGGATCATCGGGGTGGATTCCAGCGCGCCGAGATAGGTGTATTCGTCGGCCTTCACCATCGTCTGCGGGTTGACCGCCGGGTTCAGGATCATGCCCACGCGCGCCAGAAGGACGGTGTAGCCATCCGCCTCGGCATCGGCCACCGAACGCGCGCCGACCATGCCGCCGGCCCCGGTGCGATTCTCGACGGTGATCGGCTCACCGATATACTGCTTGGCGCTTTCGGCCAGGGCGCGAGCCGCAAGGTCCGACGCGCCGCCTGCACCGTAAGGGGCCACGAGAGTGATCGCTTTACTCGGATAATCCTGAGCATGAACGGCGCCGGCACCCAGCCCCGTTACCACCGCGATACCCGTCAACAGTCTCTTCATGATCTTTCCTCCGTTCATCCCTGCGCGAGACCCAGTGCGGAAAACATTCCGATCTCGCTTGCCGCGACCCTTCTACAGTATGAGTAAACATGCAATAGCTGGCACACACATTCCAATATCGCATACTGAGAGGTGCAGTTCGTCGATGACCATGAAGATCAGGGAGCTGGAGGCCTTCAGCGCGTTCATGCAGCACGGCACCATGCAGACCGCGGCACAGGCCCTCGGTCTCAGCCAGTCCGCGATCAGCCGACTGCTCGCCTCGCTGGAAAGCGGAATCGGATTTCAGCTCTTCTTTCGCAAGAAGAACGCCTTGTCGGCCACGCGCGAAGCCGAGCTTTTCTACCGGAACGTCGAGCGGCTTCTATCCAATCTCAGGGAGGTCGAAGCGACCGCGCAGGCGATCAGCAAGCAGCAGCTCGGCGATCTGACCATCGCGGCCGCACCGATCTTTTGCGACACGTTCCTGCTGGATGCCGTGGCCGAATTTCGAACGAGCCACCCCGAGATCAACGTGAAGCTGCACGATGTCGGCATGGTCGATCTACTCTCGATGGTACGCCACTATCGTTGCGACATCGGATTCGGCATCACGCTTGGCCTCGACCAGCCCGATGCCGACGTGACCCGTCTTGCGCATTGCGAGGCACGTTGCATCATGCCCATGGGCCATGACCTCGATGCCGGTCCCGTCGTGCCGCTGAAAGATCTGGCAGATGCCACCTTCGTGGAACTGCTGTCGGGCAGCCCGCTGCGTACGCGCGTGGATGCGCTGTTCGAGGAAGGCGGCACACCGCGCCGGGTGGCGGCCGAGATGCGTCACCTCCGGGGCGTCGTCGCGCTGGTCGAACGGGGTGTCGGCGTGGCAGTGGTGGACCCGTTGTCGGAGATGACGATGGACAGGAACAAAGCCGTGTCCCGGCGTATCAGTCCCAGCATTTCATGGGCGCTCGCGCTCTATCAGCCTCGGGACCAGCCCATGGCCGAGGTCGCCCGCGCATTCTGCGAGGTGGTTGATCGCCAGATCCAGAAGCTCAAGGAAGCGGGGACTGTCCTGCCCTGAGCGATCCTGTCGCTCCTGCTGAGCGACACGAAGGCTGGGCCCTCGCATCGCTCATCTCGCAAAGCGTCCTGAAGACGACATCGACGCCGCGGGCCAGCTGATCGTAATCGGTCCATTCCTCCGGGGCGTGCGAGATGCCGCCTCGGCTGGGCACGAAGATCAGGCCGGTCGGTGCGAAATCGGCCATGATCATCGCGTCATGCCCGGCGCCGCTGACCATGCTGCGCGATTTCAGACCGAGCGATACCACGTGTTTCGACAGCACCGCATGGATCTCGGGCGAGAGCAGCACGGGGCTGGCATAGAGCTGCTCCGCAATCTCGGTCTCGTAACCTTGCGTTTCGGCGCGCGCCACAATCGCGCGGGTCTGGTCGAGGAGACCGCGCACCACTTCCTCCTCGGGCGCACGAATGTCGACAGTAAACTCTACTTCCTCGGGAATGACATTCGACCCACCCGGTTTCACCTTGAGCTTGCCGACGGTCAGCACCGCCTCATGGCCGATGTCGCGCGCCAGATCGGGCAGCTGCGACAGTATCGAGACCGCGCCCGCCAGCGCATCGTGTCGCGCGGTCATCGGTGTCGTGCCGGCATGGCCAGCACGGCCGCGGATCGTGACATCGATCTCGGTCTGGCCGACGATGCGATCTATGATCGCGACATCCTCGCCATGCGCCTCCAGCACCGGCCCCTGTTCGATATGCAACTCGAGGAATGCATGGACGGAGCCTGGCTCCAGCACGGCCTCCTGCACCCGCTCGGGGTCCAGGCCGTAGTCGCGCAACGCATCGAGGAAAGAGACGCCATCGCCGTCATGGATGTCGACAAGGGTGGCCGTGTCGAGCTTGCCGGTCAGCAGGCGCGAGGCCATGAGGCCGCCACCGAACCGCGCCCCTTCCTCCTCGATCATGGCAATGATCTCGATCGGTCGCGCCGGGATCAGGCCCTGCTCTTGAAACAGGAACGCCGCCTCGATGCCGGCGATCACGCCCGCGGGGCCGTCGAACTTGCCGCCATGCGGGACGGAGTCGAAATGCGAGCCGACGATGATCGGGGCGAGCGTCGGGTCGCGCCCTTCGATGCGGCCGAACAGGTTGCCGACGGCATCCTCGCGCACGATCAGGCCGGCCTCCTGCATTCTTTCGCGCAGATAGTCACTGCCTTGCCGGAACTCGGCGCTGAATGTAGCCCGGGTTGTGCCTTGGCCGGGAGTTGCGGTAAACCGGTCCAGCCCGTCAATCATCGACCCGATGCGGTCGGCATTTGCAAAGCGTGTCATCACAGGCCCTCTGCGCGCCGATTTGCGTTCAAGTGTGGGGTCCCATTCGTGGTCGCAAGGTCCGGAAACGGTGGTGAAAGCAGCATGGGGGCCCTCGAAACCTGGGATCTTTGATGCGGATTTGCTACGTCCACCGGGTTCATGAAGTCCATCGGAAAACGCCAGAATTGCGCGGCTTGAGCAAGTTTCGCGGCGAATAAGGGCGCGCGAGAACCACGCGATCCAGGCTCGCAACAAACGTCATCTGAAGCTCGGGTCATCTTCTTCATCGAGGATCAGCATCTCGCAGGTCACGCAGACGCGGTTGGCGCCTACACGCAACCAACCACGCGCCGCGTCATCGCTCACCCCCACGACGCTCGCCCGACACCCGCATAAGCGCTGCCGATCCACCCACCGGGAACGAGCAGTTCGACGGCGTCATCGCCAATGATCGGGCCGCGCCTCGAAAGTCGAACCAGATGCGGCCCGGCGTGATCGATATGCGCATCAGTCTGGAAGCCCTCCTGCCGTAAAAGGGGCCGATCAGGCGCCCATGCGCCGGGTGGCGGAGAGCGACCGGCCGAATTGCTGGCTGTAGGCGCGCGAGAGGGTCGAGGCCGATGCGAAGCCGCAGCGCAGCGCGATGTCGCGCAGAGGCAAACCGGTCTCGATCAGCAGGGTCTGCGCCCGCGCCAGCCGCAGGGCGCGGTAATACACTCCGGCCGAGGTGCCCAGCTCGCGCCGGCAGAGCCGGTCGAGCGTGCGCTGCGAGACCGCCGCATGGGCCGCCACCTCAGACAGGCCGCGCGGCTCCTCGATCGCGTCGAGCATGAACCGCACGGCGCGGCCCAGCTGCGGCGACAGCGCGCCGCTCTCGGCGCGGCGACGCTCGGTATCGTCATGCACGAAGAGCGTGCGCACGTCATAGGCCAATGCATCGCCGCCCATCCGGCGGATCGTCTCGAGCGACAGCTCCATCGCCGACGTGGCGCTGCCCGCGCTCTGGCGGTCGCCATCGGTCACATAGCTTTCGGCCACCGCCTCGACCTCGGGAAACGCCTCGGCGAAGGCCTCGACCTCGTGCCAGTGCACGGTGGCGCGGTAGCCTTCGAGAAGGCCCGCCGCCGCCATCAGCCAGGCGCCCATGTCGAGCCCCGTCACCGCCCGCGACTGCCGCGCCGCCGCGCGGATCGCCGCCAGCACCTCGGGCCGGGCCGCGGTCTCGCGGGCGCCGTAGCCCGCGATCAGCACCAGCGCGTCGCAAC
>NZ_JAMYXC010000250.1 GCF_024159025.1 Limimaricola litoreus | reverse complement strand
GCGCGCCGGGGCGGCGGAGGACGGTGCGTGATCCTCATCCGCCGCCTCGTCCCAGCCGGTCGGGGCCGCGTCGTCTTCGGGCCAGGCGTCTTGGGTCCAGGCGTTTTCGGCCCGCGTGTTTTCGGCCCATGCCTCCTCGGGCCGGGCGTCTTCGGCCCAGCCGCCATGCTGCTCCGCCATCGGCGGGGCGGGCGGCACGGGGGGCATGTGGCGCGGCATGACCCGCGAGACGGCGGGCGGCATCCGCCGCGCCGGCATCGACTCCTCGATCAGCGCGTCATCCTCTTCGGGCGCGTAATGGGCGGTCGCCTCCGAGGGGGCGGAGGCGGCCATGCGCTTGGCGGCATGGGCGCGCACCACCGCCGAGACCCGCTGGGTCTGACTCGGTTCGGGCACGGCGCGCGCGGCGGCTTCCTCCTCGGCGGCAAGGTCGGCGTCGCGGCGCATCTGTTCGCGCCGCGCCTCGATCTCGTCGCCGATGCGGCCGCGCAGAACCTCTGCCGCGCGCATCGACACCGTCGCGCCGCGGCCCATCAGCCGCAGGCCGAGCGCATAGGCCATCACCAGCCCCAACAGGAACAGACGCCACAGCCCGCGCGTCTCCTCGCGGGTGAAACCGGTGACGAAGGCCGCGGCCGCGAGCGTGCCCGCCCCCAAAAGCAGCGCCAGCAGGTTCACCCCGAAGCCCGCGCCGAAGGGCAGCACCGTGAGTAGCAGGCCCAGCACCGTGTCGCCGAACAGGCCGCCGAGGCCGAAGCTGTGGCTCCAGCCATCGGGGGGCGTCAGCGTCGCGGCGAAGACCGCCGCCAGCGCCACGACGATCGGCGCGAAGGTGAGCCGCGACATGGCCCGCTCCTCGCCCCGGTGCAGCGTCAGCCGCGTGCCCCAGACCAGAAGCACCAGCGGCAGCATCCATGCCCCGCGGCCGACGATCATCACGATCGGCTGCGCGAGCGAGGCGCCGAAGCGGCCCAGCCAGTTCTGCACCGGCGCGTCCGAGGCCAGCATCCAGTTGGGATCGTCGGGCGAATAGGAGCCGATCATCATCGCGACCACCAGCCCCACGGCGATCAGCGCGAGACCGAGCAGCTCCTTGCCGCGCTTTTCCAGCGCCGCCTGCGTGTTGCTGTCCAGCAGGGGCTCGCGCCCCCTCGTCTGATACGCCATGTCGCTTGTCCTCTCGTCAGTCGTAGAGGCAGGCGCGGAGCGTCTTGAGCCCGCGCTGCATCTCGTTGGCCGGGGCCACCATGGCGACCCTGACATATCCCTTGCCGGGATTTTCTCCGTTCACGTCGCGCCCCAGATAGGCGCCGGGCAAGACCCGCACCCCCGTCTCGCGCCACAGCTTCAATGTCGCCGCCTCGCCATCCTCGACCGGCAGCCACAGGAAGAACCCGGCCTCCGGCGCGGCATAGCCGGGCAGATCGCCCAGCACCCGATCAGCGATGTCGTATTTCGCGCCATAGAGCGCGCGATTCTCGATCACATGATCCTCGTCCGACCACGCCTTCGCGGCCACCGCCTGCAAGGGCAGCGGCAGCGGCGCGCCTGCATAGTTGCGCAGCTGGCGCATCCGGCGGATTGATTCGGGGCCGCCGGCGGCGAATCCGGCGCGCAGGCCGGGCAGGTTCGAGCGCTTGGACAGCGAGTTGAACACCACCAGCCGCTCGGGGTCCGCGCCCATGGCCTGCGCCACGGCCAGCGCGCCGGGCGGCGGCGTGTCGCGCCAGATCTCGGAATAGCACTCGTCCGCGAAGACCCGGAAATCATGCGTCTCGGCCAATTCCATGAGCCGCTTGAGATAGCTTTCGGAGGCCACCGCACCCTGCGGGTTCGAGGGCGAGCAGAGATAGAAGATCGCCGTGCGGTCCAGCGTTTCGGCGGGAATGGCGTCGAGATCGGGCAGAAAGCCTGTCTGCTGCGTGGCAGGCAGGTAGACCGGCTCCGCGCCGACCGAAAGCGCGGCGACGGCATAGACCTGGTAGAAGGGGTTGGGCATCAGCACCAGCGGGCGCGCGCCGCCCCGGCCCTCGGGGCACAGCGCCATGGCGGCGTTGTAAAGCCCCTCGCGCGTGCCGTTGAGCGCCAGGAGCCGCTCCTTGGGCAGATCCACCGCGTAGCGGCGCGAGATCCAGCCCGAAATCGCGCCCAAGAGCATCTCCGAGCCCTCGTTGACCGGATACTTGCCAAAGCCCGCTGCGGCCTGGGCGATGGTCGGGCCGACCCAGTCGGGATAGGGATGCTGCGGCTCGCCGATGGTCATCGCCAGCGGCGCGCCACCGGGCTTGTGCGAATCAAGCAGGCTCCGCAGGCGCGGAAACGCGTAATCCGGTAGGTCCGAGAACCGATCGGGGAAATCCATTGCTGCCTCATGAACGGGGGTCGTGCCAGTGCCCCTCTTGGCACGAAACTACCCGCGCGGGCAGGACGATGTCCAGCATTCGCCCCCAGCCTGCCCTGCATGTGTCTTTATCGCCGAAGATGCGCCAGATCGCCGAAGCTGCACCAGCCTGTGGCGCGGCATCCCCTCCCCCTTGCGCCGCGTCGTTCCGGCGCGGCGGCGGGCACGGGCATCGCGGCGCATGGACAATCCCGCCCCTCGCCCCATAGTCAGCGCCATGGACCATGACAGCGACATTCTCATACTGGGCGGCGGTCTCAACGGCCCGGTGCTGGCCCTCGCCCTCGCCCACGCGGGGCTGACCGTCACCCTCGTCGATGCCGCACCGCCCCGGCGCAAGGCGGGTGCCTTCGACGGGCGCGCCTATGCCATCGCCGCGGGCGGGCGGCGGATGCTGGGACGGCTCGGCCTGTGGGAGAGTCTCGCGCGAAACGCGCAGGAGATGGCCGAGATCAAGGTCACCGACGGGCGCGCGGGCGAGGGCCCTGCCCCGTGGTGGTTGCATTTCGATTCGGCCGAGATCGAGGACGGCGCGATGGGCCATATGGTCGAGGACCGGCACCTGCGCGCCGCCCTTGCCAAGGCGCTCGAGGGCGCGGAGGGCATCACGCTGCGCGCGCCCGAGACGGTGGTTGCCCAAGGCAGCGGGCCGGGCGGCATCGCGGTCACGCTCGGCTCGGGCGAGACCCTGCGCGCGGGGCTGCTCGTGGGCTGCGACGGGCGCGACAGCGGCACCGCCGCGCGGGCGGGCATCCGGCGGCATGGCTGGGGTTACGGCCAGAGCGCCGTGACCTGCGCCGTCGAGCACGAGCTGCCGCACAAGGGCATCGCGCATCAGTTCTTCATGCCGGGCGGGCCGCTGGCGATCCTGCCGCTCACCGGCAATCGCGCCTCAATCGTCTGGAGCGAGCGGGCCGCGCGGGCCGAAAAGCTCGCCGCGATGGAGGATGACGCGTATCTCGACGCGCTGCGCCCGGCCTTCGGCAATTTCCTCGGGCAGATTTCCCTGATCGGCGCACGGGGCCTGTTCCCGCTCGGCCTCAGCCTCGCCGAGCGCTTCACCGCACCGCGCGTGGCGCTGGTGGGCGACGCGGCGCATGGGCTGCACCCCGTCGCGGGACAGGGGCTCAATGCCGGTCTGCGCGACGTGGCGGCACTGACGCAGGTGCTGCGCGAGGCGCGCGCGCGGGGCGAGGACACCGGCAGCACGCTGGTGCTGGAGCGCTACGCCCGCTGGCGGCGCTTCGACACGGCGACGCTGGCCGCGACCACCGATCTCACCACGCGGCTGTTTTCCAACGACAATCCGCTCCTGCGGCTGGCGCGCGATGCCGGGATGGGGGCGCTGGGCGCCATCGGGCCGCTGCGCCGCGCCATGATCCGCGAGGCCGCCGGGCTGACCGGAGAGCTGCCCGAGCTGATGCGTTAGGCGGATCAGTCGAGCGCGCGCGCCTCGTCGGCCAGCATCACCGGAATGCCGCCCCGGATCGGATAGGCGAGGTTGGCTGCGCGGCTCACCAGCTCCTGCCGCTCGGCGTCGTAGCTCAGCTGCGCCTGCGTCTGCGGGCAGACGAGGGCTTCGAGCATGCGCCGATCAAACGCGGCGCGCCCGGCGCGCGGGTCGGGCTGGGGGTCGGGGATCGGGTCCACCGGCGGCACCGAGCTCGGCGGCTGGTCGCCCGGAAGGTTGGGATCGTCGCTCATTGCATCACCTCATCGCCGGAGCCGCCGCGCAGGGCGAACTCGATCAGCGTGGTCAGGGTTTCGCGCCGCTCGACAAGCGTCGGCGCCTCCAGAAGCGCCTGCCGCTCCTCGCTCTCGAAGGGGCAGAGCATCGAGAGCGAGTTGATCAGAAGCTCGTCCTCGGCCTCCTCCAGGCTCTCCCAGTCGGTCGACAGGCCGTGCTCCTCGAAGAACTTCGCCAGCAGCGCGAGGAAGCTCTCCCGCTGCAGCCCGGGGTCCGTTTCCACCGCGCCGCGATCGCGGTCGAAGCCGTCCCAGCTCACCTCGCAGCGCCGGTAAGGCATGAAGCCCTCGACCTCGTGGCGCACGCGGAACCGCGAGATGCCCGAGAGGGTGACCATGTAGCGCCCGTCCTCGGTCTCGGAAAAGGCGGTGAGCCGCCCGGCGCAGCCGATGGCGTGCAGCCGGGTGTCGCCGGCGGCCGATTCATAGGGCTGGATCATGCCCATGAGCCGATGCGGCGTCTTCATCACATCCTCGATCAGCGCGAGATAGCGCGGCTCGAAAATGTGCAGCGGCAGGCGGGCGCGGGGCAAGAGCAGCGCGCCTGGAAGCGGAAACACCGGGATCGTCTCGGGAAGGTCCACGCCTGTCATCATGCGAGGCGACCTAGCCTGCCGCACCGCTCAGGCAAATATCATCGACGACAGCCGGCGCCGACCGGCGAGCGCGATCGGATCCTTGGCGGGCAGCGCCTCGAAGATGGTGAAGAGCTGGGCCTTGGCGGCGCCGTCGTTCCACTCCCGGTCGCGGCGGAAGATCTCGAGCAGCTCGTCCACCGCCTCGGCGGTCTCGCCATTGGCCTGAAGCGCCGTGGCAAGATCGTAGCGCGCCTGCAGATCCGAGGGATCGGCCTCGACGCGCCCGCGCAGCTCGGCCACGGGGCCCGCATTGCTGGCCTGACGGGCCAGGGCGATCTGCGCGAAGGCGGCGTCGATCTCGGGCGTGCGGCCGATCTCGGCCGGGGCACCGTTGAGCACCGCCTCGGCCTGATCGACCTGGTCCATCGCCAGATGCGCGCGCGCCAGCCCGGCATAGGCGGCGGCGTTCTTGTCGTCCTCCTGCAGGATCGCGCCGAACACCTCCGCGGCCCCGACGGCATCGCCCTCGTCGAGCATCGCCTGCGCCGCCTCGATCGCCTCGGCGAGGCCGCCATCCTCCTCGCCGCCGCCCAGCGCCACGAGCTTGTTCACGAAAGCCTCGATCTCCGAGCCAGGCAGCGCGCCCTGGAACCCGTCGACCGGCTGGCCCTGCCAGAAGGCATAGACGGTCGGGATCGACTGCACCTGCAGCTGGCCGGCGACGGCCTGGTTCCGGTCGACGTCGATCTTGACCATCTTGACCTTGCCGCCCGCCTTGGTGACGGCGGCCTCCAGCGCCGGTCCCAGCGTCTTGCACGGGCCGCACCACGGCGCCCAGAAATCGACGATCACCGGCACGGTCTTCGAGGTCTCGACCACGTCCTTCATGAAGCTCGCGTCGGAGCCCTCGCGGATCAGGTCGTCCTTGGCGGGGGCGGCGGGGGCGCTGTCGTTGAGACCGAGCATGGTGAGGCTCCTGCTGTGATGTGCGGCCCCCCTCTGTGTCGGGCGGGGCGGTGTTTCGAGGTGACTATATGTGCGCGCGAGGCCCGCGCGCCAAGCCCTAGAGGTCGAAGCTGGCAAAGACGGGGGCGTGGTCGGAGGGCTTTTCCCAGCCGCGCGCCGATTTAAGCACCCGGCTGCCATGCGCGGCACCCGCGATGTCCGAGGTCGCCCAGACGTGGTCGAGCCTGCGGCCCCGGTCGGCGGCCTCCCAATCCCTGGCGCGATACGACCACCACGAATAGAGCTGCCCTTCGGGGATGTCCTGTCGCGTCACATCGACCCAATCGCCGCTGTCCTGCACCTGCGCGAGGTGCTCGATCTCCACCGGCGTGTGGCTGACGATCTTGGTGAGCTGCTTGTGGTTCCACACGTCGTCCTCGCGCGGGGCGATGTTGAGATCGCCCACGAGGATCGCCCGCTCGGGGCGGTTGGCGTGGAAATCGTCGCGCATGTGCGTGAGGTAGTCGAGCTTCTGGCCGAACTTCACGTTCTTTTCGCGGTCGGGCTCGTCGCCGCCGGCGGGGACGTAGAAGTTGTGGATCGTCACGCCGTTCTCCAGCCGCCCGCAGATGTGACGGGCATGGCCGAGATCCGCGTGGTCATGCGCGCAGACCTCCTCGATCGGCAGGCGCGACAGGATGGCCACGCCGTTGTAGCCCTTTTGCCCGCGCGCGATCATGTGGTCGTAGCCCAGCGCCTTGAAGGCTTCGAGCGGGATCTTCTCGACCGGGCTCTTGCACTCCTGCAGGCACAGAACGTCGGGCCCCTCCTCCTGCAGAAGGCGGCTCACCAGCGTCTCGCGCACGCGGACCGAGTTGATGTTCCATGTGCACAGGGTGAAGGGCATAGGCGGTCTCCGGATCAGGGCCGGGCCTGACTAGACCTTTGCGCCCGCGAAGGCCACCCGCCCCGCCCTCAGGGCTCGACCGTGTAGCTGTCCGAAGCGCAGACATCGACCCGGTCGGGCACCACCGCGCCGTCCGAGAAGAGCATCAGCAGGTCGTAGAGACATTCCGAGACGTTGCGGATGGTGACGTCGGCATTGCCACCCGAGGGCACCACGTACTCCCCCAACAGGTCGTCGCGCCAGTATTCATCCGTCACCGGAGAGGCGAACATGCGCACCAGGTCGACGCCGGAGCGATTGCGCACCCGCAGCGTCTCGGTCTCGGCATGGGCCGCGAACGGCGCGAGCAGCGCGGCGACGAGGACGGGAACGAACGGGCGCGTCAGGGACATGGAGAACTCCTCATGGTCTCGCCCTAGACTAACGCGCGGCGCCGCCCTGCCCCAGCCCCCCTCTTGTCGCAGTCACATCCGTGCGGCCGGGGCAGGCAAAGAAAAGCCGGGCACGAAGCCCGGCAAAGTCCAACAGGGAGGTATGTGGCGTGACCCCGCCACGGGGGCTTCGTGTGCCAAACGCGCATCCACCGCGCCGGTTCCGACCGTATCAGGCCACCAGCCGATATCCGCCGGATTCGGTCACGAGCAGCCGCGCGTTCGAGGGATCGGGCTCGATCTTCTGGCGCAGCCGGTAGATATGCGTCTCGAGCGTATGGGTCGTGACACCGGCGTTGTAGCCCCAGACCTCGTGCAGCAGCACGTCGCGCGGCACCACGCCCTCGGAGGCGCGGTAGAGGAACTTGAGGATGTTCGTCTCTTTTTCGGTGAGGCGGATCTTGCGGTCGTCCTCTGTCACCAGGAGCTTCTGCGCGGGCCGAAAGCTGTAGGGCCCGAGCTGGAACACCGCGTCCTCGGACTGCTCATGCGTGCGCAGCTGGGCACGGATGCGCGCGAGCAGCACCGGGAACTTGAACGGCTTGGTGATGTAGTCATTGGCGCCCGCGTCGAGGCCGAGGATGGTGTCGCTGTCGCTGTCGTGGCCGGTGAGCATGATGATCGGGCATTTGACGCCCTGCTTGCGCATCACGCGGCACAGCTCACGCCCGTCGGTATCGGGCAGGCCGACGTCGAGGATCACCAGATCGAACAGCCCGGCCTTGGCCTGCGCCATGGCCTCGTGGCCGTTGCCCGCCTCGAAGACATCGAAATCCTCGGTCATGACGAGCTGTTCGCTCAGCGCCTCGCGCAAGTCGTCCTCGTCATCCACCAAAAGGATCTTCTTCACTTGTGCCATCTCGACGCCTCCATGAGCTACCGGCTCCACAGATGTGTAACGGTTACGTGTGGCTCAAGTTTCGTGTCCATCTCTCACGCCGAGTTGTCGCTCCCGCTCGAAATGTTACATTCGCCCCCCGTGCCGGGGCGTCCCGGCCTGCCGCGAGGATGCGTTCATGCCTTTCCGCCCCGATCCCGTCGAGCGCCGCGCCCGCGCGCTGGCCGATCTGCGCCTCGGGGTGCCGGTGGTGCTGGGCACCGATGAAGGCGCGCTGGTGCTGGCGGCGGAGGCGGTCCGGCCCGAGCGTCTGGCCGCGCTGCGCGCCATG
>NZ_JAMYXC010000010.1 GCF_024159025.1 Limimaricola litoreus | reverse complement strand
CTGCCGGTCGGCGAGGCTGCCCGCGCCGCCCGGTCCCTCGTCCGATCCGCCCCCGGGCTGGCCCTGTCCGGGCTGCTCTTGCCCCGGTCGGCCCTGTCCGGGTCGGCCCTGGCCCGGCTGACCCTGGCCTTGGTTCTGCCCGGGATCGCGACCGTTGAAACGGTCCTGCAGATCGCGGAACGCCTCGTCGGACAGCTCCTGCTGGTCGCGCAGCGTGTCCTGCAGCTCCTGCATCGAGCGCTGGCCCGGCGTGCCCGGCCCCGAGCCGCCTTCACCCTGCGCCACCTGCAGGTTCTCCATCATCCGGTTGAGCTGCTCCATCAGCTCGGCGGCCTCGGCCATCCGGCCCTCTTCCATCAGCTCCTGGATCCGGTCCATCAGCGCCTGCAGCTCGTCCTGCGTGACCTGCATGTTGTCGTTCTGCCCGGTCTGCGGCTCGTCGAGCCCGTCCTCGGCGGGCTGGGCATCCTGCGCCAGCATCGACAGGTAATCGTCGGTCGCGGCGCGCAGCTCGTCCATCAGCTCGGCGATCTCGTCCGGGCTCGCCCCGTCGCGCATCGCCTGCGCCAGCCGCTCCTGCGCGCGGCGCAGCCGCTCGCGCGCATCGGCCAGCGTGCCGTCCTCGAGCTGAAGCGCCAGCTCCCACAACGCCTGCGCGATCTCCTCCTGCGCCTCGGGCTCCAGCCCACCGGGCGCGCGGTGCAGCCGGTCTAGACGGCGCAGCGCCACGCGCAGCCGCAGATAGGTCGCCCGGTCGGGGAACACCGCCTCGGGCCGGTGCGAGACGGCGCGCAGCAGGTCGACCACCCGGCCCGCATTGTCGCGCGACCACAGAAGATCGCGCCGCTGCTCGGCCACGGCGCGGGCCACCGGCTCAAAGAAGCGCCGGCCCGGCAGCACCGCGGGATAGGGCTGCGAGGCGCCGGTCTGCCCGGCGGCATCCGTCACCTGCAGCGTGATCCGCACCGGCATGTTGGCGAAGGGGTGCTGCGAGAAATCGCCCGCGAGCATCTCCTCGATCTCGCGGCGGTCGCCGGTGAAGGGCATCGGCAGATCGACCGTGAGTGCATCGCGCGGATCGGGCGCGGTGGCGAGGCCATGGCGCCGCTCGACCGCCTCGGCGTCGAGCGTGATGGAGGCGGTGCCCGAGACCACGCCGTGATCGTCGCTGGCGCGGAAGGGCAGGGCCGTCTGGCCCAGCCCGGCGGTCTCCAGCGGTCCGGCCACCGAGACCCCCGGAATGGCATCGGGAATCGCCTCGACCTGCCAGGCCGCACCGCCCGGCCCGTCGATGGCGATTTGCCCGTCGTGGCGGACGGTGAAGCTCTGGCGCGGCTCCGAGGCGGCGGGCAGCTCGCCGGTGCGCCCCGAAACCGTCTCCGACAGGGTCAGCGCACCGACCTTGCCGTAGAGCCTTACGGTGATGGTGCTGCCCTCGGGCACGGCGAGGGGGCCGGGCGGCTGATCGGGCAGGTAGAGCACGGGCCGGTCGGTATGCGCGGGCGGCTCGATCCAGCCCTCCCAGACCGGCCCCTGCGCCAGAGCGCCGCCGTTGTCCGGGGCGAGCGCTGTGACGCTGCCCAGCCGCCAGACCGATCCGAACAGAAGCGCGGTGACCAGAAACAGCAGTGCGATGTAGCGCAGGCCGAAGGGATCGCGCGCGGCAAGGCGCAGGTTCGGGCGGGCGGGTGCCGCGTTTGCGCTGCGCGCGCGCATCCGCTCCAGATGCGCGGCCCAAAGCGCCTCCGAGCCGATGTCACCGCGCCCGGTCGCCTGCGCGTCGCTGAGCGCGGAGACGGGGCGTCCGGGCAGGCTGCGGTCCAGCCGGTCGAACGCTTCGGCCCGCGACGGCCAGCGAAAGCGCCACAGCCCCCAGCCGAGCCCCGCCAGCGCGCCCAGGATCGCCAGCACCGCCCAGCCCCAGAAGACCTCGACCGGCAGCCGGTCCTGCCAGCCCGCGATCAGCGGCGCCAGCGCCAGCGCCAGAACCGTCCAGAGCGGCCAGAAGGCGCGCAGCAGCCGTTCGGCCACCATCCCGGCGCGGGTCAGCGCGGCGGGGCGTCTCAGATGCGACAGGGGATCGCGGGGCTCGGTCAGGGCGCGGGTGCTCCGGGACAGGGGGCGGCTCTCTCCATCATAGCCATTCGGGGATGCTATCGCGCGCGATCATCTCCTCATAGCTGGGACGACGGCGGATAACCGCGAATTGATCGCCGCTGACGAGCACTTCGGGGATCAGCGGGCGGGCGTTGTATTCGCTCGCCATCACCGCGCCGTAGGCCCCGGCCGAGCGGAAGGCGACGAGATCGCCCTCGGAGACGGGCGGCAGGTCGCGCGCCCGGGCAAAGGTGTCACCGGTCTCGCAGACCGGGCCGACGATGTCCCACGGCCTGGTCTCGGCCCCGGCCTCGGGCTCGACCACGGGGACGATGTCGTGATGCGCGTCATACATCGAAGGGCGGACGAGGTCGTTCATCGCGGCGTCGAGAATGAGGAAATCGCGGCCTTCGCCGGATTTGGCATAGATCACCCGGCTGACCAGCAGCCCGGCATTGCCCGCCACCAGCCGCCCCGGCTCGATCTCGATCTCGCAGCCCAGATGCCCGACGGTGCGCCGGATCAGCGCGCCGTAGTCGAAGGGCAGGGGCGGGGCCTCGTTGATCCGCTCATAGGGGATGCCCAAGCCCCCGCCGAGATCGAGGCGGCGGATGTCGTGACCGTCGGCGCGAAGCGTCTCGGTCAGCTCGGCCACCTTGGTGAAGGCCGCCTCGAAGGGGGCAAGCTCGGTCAGCTGGCTGCCGATATGCACGTCGATGCCGATCACCTCGATGCCGGGCAGCTTGGCCGCCATGGCATAGACCTCGCGCGCCCGCGCGATCGGAATGCCGAACTTGTTCTCGGACTTGCCGGTGGCGATCTTGGCATGGGTCTTGGCGTCGACATCCGGGTTCACCCGGATGGTGATCGGCGCGGTGGCGCCCATCGCGCTCGCCACGTCCGACAGCGCCAGAAGCTCGCGCTCGCTCTCGACGTTGAACTGGCGGATGCCGCCTTCGAGCGCCATGCGCATTTCCTCGCGCGTCTTGCCGACGCCGGAGAAGACGATACGCTCGCCCGGCACGCCCGCTGCGCGGGCGCGGGCGTATTCGCCGCCCGAGACGATGTCCATGCCCGCGCCCGCCTCGCCCAGAAGCTTGAGCACCGCGACATTGCCGAGCGACTTGACCGCGAAGCAGACGAGATGCGGCAGCCCGTCGAGCGCCTCCTCGAAGAGCTTCAGGTGCCGCAGCAGCGTCGCGGCGGAGTAGACATAGACCGGCGTGCCGACCTCGGCCACGATCTCGGAGAGGGCGACGTCCTCGGCCATCAGCTGGCCGTTGCGATAGAGGAAATGGTCCAAGGTCTGGGCTCCGCTGGCATGGGTCGGTCGCGTCTTAGCAGATCGCGCCGCGATCCCAAGCCCCGCTGCGGCCGGGGCTCAGAGCGGGCGGGTGCGCAAGAAGAGGTAGAGCGGCAGGCCGCAGCCCACGCCGATGAGGAAGGTCGCCGGGATCGCGGCCAGCGCCTCCCAGTTGCGGCGCACGCGCACCTCCATGAGAATCCACAGCGTCAGCGCCACGGCGGCGATGGTCGCGTCCCACATCAGCCCGGTGGTCGCCGGGTTGGCGCGCCATGCCGCGAAGAGCCCCGACATCGAATAGCCGTTCTGCGCGAACCAGACGATGAACCAGCGCATCGGATGCAGCGCGCCCCAGATGGCGAGCGCCAGCCAGACCCACCTCACGGCGCAGCCCCGAGCCGGCGGCCGGTTTCGGTTTCGCCATACTCCAGCACCGCGCCGGGCGCCTGCGGCGCGCCGCCCGCGCCGCAGCCCGCCAGCAGCGCGAGCGCCAAGAGCGCCAGCCTCACTTCAGCGCGTCCCGCCAGCGGGCGATCTGCGCGCGCACGTTGTCGGGCGCGGTGCCGCCATAGGCGGTGCGCGAGGCGACCGAGTTCTCGACCGTCAGCACGCCGAACACCTCCTCGGTGATGTCCTCATGCACGGCCTTCATGTCGGCGAGCGTGAGGTCGGGCAGGTCGCAGCCCTTGTCCTCGGCGCGCGCCACCAGCGATCCGGTGACGTGATGCGCCTCGCGGAAGGGAAGACCGAGCGCGCGCACCAGCCAATCGGCGAGGTCGGTCGCGGTGGAAAAGCCCGAGGCCGCGGCGGCGCGCAGGTTGTCGGGCTGCGCGGTCATGTCCGAGACCATGCCGGTCATCGCGGCCAAGGACAGCATCAGGTTGTCGGCGGCGTCGAAGACCTGCTCCTTGTCCTCCTGCATGTCCTTGCCATAAGCGAGCGGCAGGCCCTTCATCACCGTGAGCAGCGCCACGTTGGCGCCGAGGATGCGGCCGATCTTGGCGCGGATCAGCTCGGCAGCGTCGGGGTTGCGCTTTTGCGGCATGATAGAGGAGCCGGTCGACCAGCGGTCCGACATGGCGACGAAGCGGAACTGCGCCGAGGACCAGATCACCAGCTCCTCCGACAGCCGCGACAGGTGCATCGCGCAGATCGTGGCCGAGGACAAAAACTCCAGCGCGAAATCGCGGTCCGACACGGCGTCGAGGCTGTTGGCCATGGGCCGGTCGAAGCCCAAGGCCTGCGCCGTCGCCTCCCGGTCGATCGGGAAGGAGGTCCCGGCCAGCGCGGCGGCGCCCAAGGGGCTCTCGTTCATCAGCTTGCGCGCATTGGCAAAGCGGGCGCGGTCGCGGGCGAACATCTCGACATAGGCCATCATGTGATGGCCCCATGTCACCGGCTGCGCGGTCTGCAGATGGGTGAAGCCCGGCATGACCCAGTCGGCGCCCTGTTCTGCCTGACCCAGCAGCGCCTCGATCAGCGCCTTGAGCGCGGCATCGGCGGCGTCGCACTGGTCGCGCACCCAAAGCCGCAGGTCGGTCGCCACCTGATCGTTGCGCGAGCGGCCCGTGTGCAGACGACCCGCGGGCTCGCCGATCAGCTGCTTGAGCCGCGCCTCGACGTTCATGTGGATGTCTTCGAGCGCGGTGGAAAACTCGAAGCGGCCCTTCTCGATCTCTGACAAGACCGTGAGAAGCCCTTTCCTGATCTCTTCCGCGTCTTTAGCCTCGATGATGCCCTGCGCCGCGAGCATCGCGGCATGGGCGCGGGAGCCTTCGATGTCCTGTGGCGCGAGGCGCCGGTCGTAGCCGATCGAGGCGTTGATCGCCTCCATGATCGCATCCGGCCCGGCGGCGAAACGGCCGCCCCACATCGCGTTGGAGCTCTCGGTCATCTTTTGGTCCTTGAAGGAAATCACATGCGCAGCGTCGTTCTCATCGGTCTTTACATGGCGGCAACCGGCCTTGCAAACGCCGCCCCCGCCGATCTCGAGGCGCTGCGCGAGGGCGACATGCGCAAGCTCGCCATCCATGCCGAACCGCAGCGCGGATCGGACGTCCCCTTCGAAAGCGAGGAAGGCGGCGAGATCACGCTCGCCGAGTACGAGGGCAAGCCGGTTCTGGTGAACTTCTGGGCGACATGGTGCGCACCCTGCCGGGTGGAGATGCCGCAACTCGCGGCCCTGCAGGACGAATATGGCGGCGAGGATTTCGAGGTCGTCACCATAGCCACCGGCCGCAACGACCCGGCGGGCATGGAGCGATTCCTCACCGAGATCGGCGCCGAGAGCCTGCCGCGCCACAAGGACCCGCGGCAGGCGCTGGCCCGCGACATGGGCGTGCTGGGCCTGCCGGTGACGCTGATCCTCGACGCCCAAGGCCAAGAGATCGGGCGGCTGCAGGGCGAGGCGGACTGGTCCTCGGAGAGCGCGCGCGCCATCGTCGAGGCGTTGATCGCAGACGGGGCCGAGGGCTGATCCGGCTCAGGCGGTGCCCGAGGTCGGCGACAGGCTCAGCGGATCGATGCCGAGCCCCTTGAGCGCGGCCGACCACTTGTGCTCGTTGGCGCGGCCGAAGACGACCGCGTGCTGCGCCTCGCCGATCAGCCAGCCGTTCTGCGCCAGCTCGCTTTCGAGCTGCCCGGGCCCCCAGCCCGCGTAGCCCAGCGCCAGCAGCGAGGATTTTGGCCCGCGCCCATGCGCGATCTCCTCGAGCACATCGAGCGTCGCGGTCATTGCCGTGGTCTCGTCGACCTGCAGCGTGCCTTGATCCGAAGCGTAATCGGTCGTGTGCAGCACGAAGCCGCGGCTTTCCTCGACCGGGCCGCCGACATGCACCCGGATGTCGCGAATGCCGGGGTCGGCGGTGATCTCGAGCTGCTCCAGCAGGTCGGAAAACCGCACCTCCGTCGCGGGCTTGTTGACGATGAGCCCCATCGCGCCCTCGTCCGAATGGGCGCAGACGAAGATCACCGCGTGGTCGAAGCGCGGATCGGCCATGCCGGGCATGGCGATGAGGAGCTTGCCGCTCAGGTCGGGGTTCAGGCTTTCCATGTCTTGAGAATGTGATGCGCGGGCCACACGATCAAGGGGGCGCGCGCGCGGCTCTCGCGTGCTCGTGACTTTCCATCGCGCTGCGCGGGGGGCATCACTGCCGCCATGACCCGAATTTCGCGCCTCGCCCCGATTGCCCTTTCACTCGTTCTCGCCGCGCCGGTCGCGGGCGTTGCCGGGTCGGTCGACGATATCGTCCGGCTCGACATGCTGCCGGGCTGGCGCGCTGCGGACGGCACGCAGATGGCGGGCTTCAGGATCAGCCTCGCGCCGGGGTGGAAGACCTATTGGCGCGCGCCGGGCGAGGCGGGCATCCCGCCGCAGGTGAACTGGTCGGGCTCGACCAACCTGGCTTCGGCGCAAATGCACTGGCCCGTGCCCGAGATTTTCGAACTGGGCGGTTTCGAGACCTATGGCTATTCCGAACAGGTGGTGCTGCCGGTCGAGATCGCGCCGCGCCGTCCCGGCGAGGCAGTGCGAATTTCCGGCCAGCTCGAAATCGGCGTCTGCCATGACGTCTGCGTGCCGGTAATGCTCGATTTCGGCGTCGATCTGCCGCAGGAGCAGCGGCGCGATCCGTCGCTGGCGCTGGCGCTGGCCGACCGGGCCAAGAGCCCCGATGAGGCGGGGCTCGGCCCCGCGCGCTGCGCGGTCGTCCCCACCGCGGAAGGCCTATCGCTGACCGCGACCCTGCCCGCCACCGCGGGCGCGCAGGCGGTGGTGGTCGAGACCGGCGATCCCTCGCTCTGGGCCAGCCCGGTCGAAACCCGGCGCGAGGGCGGCGCGCTCGTCGCCAGCACCCGGATCTCGCATGTGGCGGGGGGCGCGGTGGCGCTCGATCGCTCTTCGCTGGTGCTCACCATGATCGGCGGGGGCGAGGCGGTGGAGTTCGAGGGCTGCGCGCCCGCCTGATCACTTGCGCCGCAGATGCTCGTCGAGCCGCGGCAGGATCTCCACGAAATTGCAGGGCTTGTGGCGGTAGTCGAGCTGGCGCTCGAGGATCTCGTCCCACGCGTCGCGGCAGGCACCGGGCGAGCCGGGCAGGGCAAAGAGATAGGTGCCCTGCGCCACGCCGCCCGTCGCGCGGCTTTGCACGGCGGAGGTGCCGATCTTGTTCATCGAGACGATGGTGAACACCGTGCCGAAGGCGTCGATCTCTTTCTCGTAGACGTCGCGATGCGCCTCGACCGTCACGTCGCGGCCCGTGAGCCCGGTGCCGCCGGTGGAGATCACCACGTCGATCTGCGGGTCGGCGCACCATCCGCGCAGCTTTTCGGCGATGGCGGCGCGGTCGTCACGCAGGATGTCTCGCGCCGCGAGCACGTGTCCCGCCGCCTCCAGCCGCTCGACCAGCGTGTCGCCCGAGCGGTCGCTCGCGGCGTCGCGGCTGTCGCTCACCGTGAGAACGGCGATACGCACGGGGATGAAATCACGGTCCATGGGTCAGGCTTTCTGCAAAAAGGCGAGGCGCAGGGCGAGGCCCGCGAAGATCGTGGCCGAGACGCGGCCCAGCCAGCGGTTGAAGACGGCCGAGCCGGCAAGGCGGCGCCCGACGCCGCCGGCAAAGACCCCGACCGCGCCATTGACCACGAGGCCCCCCAGAGACAGCACCGCGCCGAGGGCGAGGAACTGCGGCAGCAGCGGGCGGGCGGGGTCGGTGAACTGCGGCAGGAAGGCCAGCACGAAGAGGATCACCTTGGGGTTGGTGAGATTGACCACGAGGCCCTGCCGAAAGGCGCGGGCGGGGCGCACCGCGGGGATCTCGCCGCCCGTCGCCCCGCCGCGCAGCGCGGCGATGGCGAGCCACAGAAGATAGGCCACGCCGAGCCAGCGAATCGCATCGAAGAGCCAGGGCAGCGCCGCGACGGCGGCGCCGAG